>JAYEKW010000103.1 GCA_034716895.1 Candidatus Neomarinimicrobiota bacterium | reverse complement strand
AAATGCGTACCTGGGGTCATAGGAAGAAGCGTCAAAATGGTGAATGAGACCTGATTTATCTGCTAAAGAAATATCCCGAAGGCGGTGCATTGAGCTTTGTCGAAATGGATTAAATATGAATAGCTACGGGTGCAACCCGTAGTACCTAGAATCAAGAAACAGAACAAACTCTGAAGGAGTTTAACCCTGTCAACCGTGACACCCACATATTGTATCAGATCATATTCTCTACAAAGGATGATTTAATTGAATACGTTAAAAAGCAGGCCAGTCACCATACCAACCAGTTTCCGGAGCAACTCCGTTGCGACTAAACTGGTTTCAATAGAACATGAGAAAGCACGCATATTTCATGAGGGCGTACAAAAGGTGCATTTCTTTATGAAATATGCTGGGTAAAATTTGATGAAAAAAATTTGCTTTAGTATTGTTCAACCCCTCCGGGGTTGCAATTATTGTGGTTCATTTACCACGGGTTACACCCGTGGCTATTCTGATTATTCCCCTTCAGGGAATCTGGATCTGAGTAAAAGATGGAAACTTCCTGACAATCCAATTAACTCTGAGGTACGCATTCTGACGATGAGCCATAAATAAGATAGTTTGTGATCTGCCAAGCAACCCCTCTGTCACTCCCGCTGGTCGTGACATCTCCCCTAGAGGGGAGAAAATTCGTGCAATCAGATGAGTATCAGTTTAAACTGAACATGTTAGATGTGATTAATAATTCAGATTGGACTAAGACCATGAGTAAAACAACTGCCGAACTACTACTGCCAGCAGGTAATTTTGATAAACTCAAATATGCTTTTGCTTATGGTGCAGATGCAGTATATGCTGGTGTTCCCCGTTACTCCCTGCGGACCAGGGAAAATGATTTCCGCAAGGAATCGCTGGTAGAAGCCATTGCCTATACCCATGACCTGGGCAAGCAAATTTACCTCACCATGAACATTTACACTCATAACGCCAAGATCAAAGGGTTCATGGCTGAGTTGGAACGTATGCTCCAGTATGAACCAGATGCTGTGATCATGGCTGATCCGGGATTGATCCACCTGGCTCATAAAGAATTCCCCGATCTAGATATTCATCTCTCAACCCAGGCTAATTGTACCAACTGGGCCAGTGCCGCCTTCTGGAGAGATCAGGGGGCTTCCAGGATCATCCTCTCCCGGGAACTCAGCCTGAAAGAGATTACAGAGATTCATAAAAAAGTCCCGGATGTTGAATTGGAAGCCTTTGTTCACGGTGCAATATGCATTGCTTACTCAGGCCGATGTCTCATTACCAATTATATGAATAACATGGATGCCAACCAGGGGACTTGTACCAATTCCTGCCGCTGGGGTTATAATTTTGGCCAAAAGACGCCGAGTTTACTCGAATTGGAAAGTGAAGAGATCATCCAGCCCGAAAAGTATCAATCTCCTGGTGATGGATTCTTTCTGGAAGAACCCAAACGTCCCGGACAGTATTTCAATATGCTGGAAGATGAACACGGCACCTATATGATGAATGCCAAGGATTTATGCTCCATCGAATTGTTGCAGAAAATGCGTGATGCTGGAATCGTGAGCTATAAGGTAGAGGGCCGCACAAAATCAGTCTATTACGCTGCCATGGTGGCTCGATCCTATCGTAAAGCCATAGATGATATGCAGACAGGTAAGCCATTCGACTCGAAAAATTTAGAGGATCTTATCGGAATCGCTCACCGGGGTTACATTTCTGGATTCTACACTAAAAACCCCCAGGAGTACGGCCAAAACTATGTAGATCCTTCGTCTCAGGATTTCACCCATCAGAATGCCGGTCTAGTGACGGGTTGGAATGCTGGTACACAGCTCCTGGAATTCGAAATTAAGAATCAGATCAGGGTGGGGGACTCCATCGAAATTATTTCTCCTGACAAAACTGTAGATATCATAATCGATGAGTTATTTAATAACAAAAAACGTCCCGTTGAGGTTGTTCATGGAGGAACCGGTCTGGGATATATCCCCTTTGATCATAATCCTGGTGATTTTACGGTAATGCGCAAAAAACTCCCCTAGGCCGGGATTCAAATCCCGGCCTGGTGACATCGACGATTCCCGGTCTGAAACAAACCAAATTCCCAACCTGGAGAGATACCAATTTTCTGCATCATTTTGGGCTTTGTCCCAATACGCAAGTATAGGGCAACAGCAGTGCAATGATTAAGATGGTACTTAGGATTAACCCATTCTTAATCCTTGTCATTACACTTTACTCCCCACCATCAAGTCTATTTCAAGAAAAGCATTTTGATGGTTTTATTATATGATCCAGCTTCCAGACGACAAAAATACACACCTGTGCTCACTGGATTACCAGTCTGATTAATCCCGTTCCACTGCGCTTGATATGCTCCAGAAGGTCGGTGTTCAGTTGTAAGGGTATTGACTAAACGACCCCGGACATCATAGATAAACAGCTCTACGTCAGATGCTTCTGGTAGATCGTAACGAATGGTCGTTGTCGGGTTAAAGGGGTTGGGGTAATTTTGATGAAGCGCATAGTGGAGGGGCACAGCAGGCAAGCTGGCGATGCTAACCGTTTCATCATATTCATAAGCCCCCATATCTGGTGCTGTACCCAGGTAATCATCTGATGAAAGATCTATCAACGTATCATTTTCCCAAACATAAAAAGCGGTTCCAGTATCTACACAAGGGGAGCTTTCAGTTAAAGAAAAATCTCCCCCAATTACATCTGTGAATAGAGGATCAAGGACATGGTTATTTTCATAAAACAATAATCCACCTGTCTGTAAATCCACCTGAGAAGTACCACCCTGTACATTAGAAAATGCTATGCCAAAATGACTCGCTGTCCAGTAATATGGGTACCCGTATATATATGATTCAATCTGATCGGGTGTATTGCCCCAGCAGATAGAATTAATTAAATACACATCGTTATCATCAATTCCCAGTATTCCACCACCTCCCAGGACACCATCATTCCCGTAGATAGTAACTTGATTTAGGACAGCTTCGGATTGCTCGAGGAAGAAGAGTCCACCACCCCCTTCGTTCGCAATGTTATTGTACACGAGAATATGGTTAATTGTGGGCGTACTTGTTTCAAACCCTGCGGCTCCACCACAGCCCGCAGCATGATTATCTCGAAAGGTCACATTTTTTAATTCTGGAAAAGCGTGATATGAGAAAAATCCGCCGCCATGTTTTGCCGTGTTGTTGTGTATAAGAATATCTTCTAATAATAGATCTGATGCAAAAGCTACAGCGATGCCACCTCCAGCTGATGGTTCTGGACCGTTAGGGACAGAATTGTTGGTGACGATGAGATGTTTTAAGGTTGCACTGGATACAAAGCGTACACATACCCCACCACCATAACGTTCATTTGATGCTTCTCCATATTTATCAAAGCCACTGCCATTCTGGATTGTGAATCCATCCAGGACGGCTGAGCGACTTTCTCCATTCACGATAAGCACAGTAGCAGTATCATCCAGCGAACCATCAATGATGGTTAACTCAGGTCCAGATTCTGACATCACCACAACATCCTTACCCAAGTAATTGATATTTTCATAGTAGGTACCTGCTGCCACCAGAATTGTATCACCATCAATTGCATAATCAATGGCTGCTTGAATGCCAGAGAATGTTCTTGGAACTCTAAGGACCATGATTGGTCTTGGAGATTCACAAACACCCATATCAGGATTTGCTCCCCAAAATTCAGGAATAGTCATATCAATTAGCGTATCGCCATCTACAACCAATAGAGATATTCCTGCATCGATACAGGGGGAACCATCTTCCAGTATGAAATCTCCAATGTCAGTATTTCTAAATTCTGGATTAAGATCAATATTTCCCAAGCCCCAAGTGACAGTCCCATTTTCATTGATCTCAATGGCTGCTTCACCCCCTTCGATATCTGAAAAGTAGATACCTGCCTGATTTGCCGCCATTAAAGCGTAGAACTCAATTTCATTGGGATAATTATCCCATAGAATCGAATTAATGAGCGTGGGGGCGGATCCACCACTAACACCCATTCCGCCAGCCGTAATGTATGATGTATTTGAATAAGTGCAGGCATTGCCGGTTACCGTGATCTGATTAAAAACAGGTGTGCCAAGACTATGAACCCAGATACCTGCAGCAGAATAGAAAGCGGTATTATCATACACCTGTACCTCACTAACCCGTGATGCTGAAGTCCAGAAGGTGAGACCTCCACCAGTTACTCGACCATGGTTGCCATAGACATCTACTCGTTGTAGGCTAGGACTTGCTTCATAAGCACAAAAACCACCGGAGTAATCCGCTTCATTGTTGCGAATGATGACATCTTGAATGTGGGCATCTGATCCCATGGAACATAAAATCCCACCACCCATTGCTGAATCACCGACAGCATTATTGCCCTCGATGATGAGGTTCATTAACGTTGGAGTTGAATTGTATCGACAGGCTATGCCACCCCCGACACGATGACCACTATCATTAAGTGTTCCGCTACCATTCGTAATAGTGAATCCATTTAAAACGGCACTTGTTTCACCTGAAGCAAAGGTCACTGTACTCCCATTCCCATTTCCATCGATAATTGTTGCTTCAGGTCCATTGGTTGATCGAAGCGTGATGTTTTTACCATTGAAGTTAATGTTCTCCACATAGGTGCCAGGATAGACCAGAACAATCTCCCCCTCTACCGCTGCATCGATTTGTTCCTGAATGGTTCCGAACACCATTAAGGGAAGCATCATCCCTAGCATTAGTGTTCCCAAAACCTGAATCGTTGGCAGTACTCTCATGTGACTCTCCTCCTATTTGGTATCTATGCAGAAACAACTTCTGACGACACCGGGTTGATTGTGATTCGCTGGTATTTTACAATCAGGAGCTGATTTTGTCACCTTTACAAAACCCGTACAACGTGCGAATTGTGGAAGATTAGAATATGGGTGAGCTCATCCAGGAAAGACCATTGTCATGCCGAGGTATGGCGTATCGCGATACGCCCTTTCACAACCATCACCAACACTAAATTATTGTATCCCACCATTCTCACCTTTACTCCCCACAGTTTTATTTTATAGATATTGTCATATATTGAGGGATAGCAATTAAGTTTATCATCAGGGTAACAACTAAGGGGGTTCTCTTTGTTTTTATATCGTTTATTACTTTTGCTAGTTATATCTATCACTTGCTACACTCAGGAAAACCCTCTAAAATTTGACCATCTCACCGTCGAAGATGGGCTCTCCCAAGGTGCAGTTCATGCTATCTATGAAGATTCCAAGGGCTTTATGTGGTTTGGAACCCGCTTTGGCTTAAATCGCTATGATGGTTATCAATTCAAATATTTTAATCATGATCCCATAGATTCAACCAGCTTGCCTGGTTACAGGGTTCTGACACTTCTAGAAGATCATGAAACCATCCTATGGGTCGGCACTGAGAATGGTGGACTAGCAAAATACAATAGGGATACCGAGCGCTTTAATAATTTTAGTCATGATCGCTCAGATACCAGTAGCTTAAGTAGCAACCAGGTCACCTGTCTCTTCGAAGATTCTGACCAAATGCTATGGATCGGCACCCAGAATGGTTTGAATCGTTTTAATAGTGATCGCCAGAGGTTTACTCGGTATTACCACATCGAGGGTGATGATGCCAGCCTCCCTGCAAACCATGTCTCAGCTATATCTGAAATATCCCCAGGTACATTACTAATAGGTATGGGTAATGGATCTGTAGCCGCATTTGATCGACAATCACACCAGTTTACCAATATCAAGAATGAAGAATTCTGGCCTTCTAATTCAAGTGCCAGAGTGATAGAATCCATTCTAAAGGATAGGGAGCATGATTATGTCTGGGTATCTAGATTTACCTATGGCTTGACAAAATTTAATTTGAACGATGGGACCGTGAATCATTATGACCCCGCTAATTACCCTGACCGGATCAGCACAGATTATATATTTTCAATATCTCAGGATCAAACGGGTAAACTCTGGATGGCTACTGTTGGTGGAGTAACTGTTTTTGATCCACTCACAGAACAATTTACTTATCATCGAAATGATGATACCAACCCCACAAGTATTAATGACAAGATCATTCTTTCTGTTTTTATTGATAAGCAGGGGTTGGTGTGGGCCGGCTCTGAGTCTAAAGGGATTAGCATTTATAAACCCAATCAAATCCGGTTTGAGCAATTCAATCACGAGTCTGGCAATACACAGGGACCTAGCGGTAATGGTGTTTACTCTTTTGACGAAGATGAAACGGGTGACATCTGGTTTACGACCCTGCCAGGAGGAACGAATAGATATGATCCTGTATCAGGGGATTTCAGATATTACCAGTCGGATGATAGCAAACGGGGTGTCTGGAGTATGACTTATGCCATGCAAGTTATGATTGATCAATTTGGTATGGTCTGGATTGGAACTGCTGTCGCTGGCCTTTCACAAGTTGATCCTCAAAGTGGACAGCGCCTGCATCTATATCATAATAGCAAAAGACCCAACAGTCTAAGCGGACATTCGGTCCATGCTCTTCTTGAGAGCAGTAAAGGTACCATCTGGGTTGGCACCCAAGATAATGGGCTCAACAGATTTAATCGAGAAGCAAATAATTTTAGTATTTATCAACATGACCCAGGTGACAGCTCCAGTATAAGTGGAAATTGCATAATGGCCCTACTGGAGGATCAGGACAGTGTTCTTTGGATAGGTACTACTCAGGGGGGACTGAATCGCTATGATCCAGAAACCGAGAGTTTTACAGCATATAAACACTCACCAAATAATAGTAATAGTCCAGGGAGTAATAGTGTTCTGGCACTTTATGAAGACACCCATAACAATCTCTGGATTGGAACACGAGGGGGTGGTCTCAATAAGCTTGACCCTACCCGTAAACAATTTTCAATATTGGATCTAGGTTTTGAAAATACAGATATCATTATCTATAGTATTCAGGAAGATGATCATGGATTTCTTTGGTTGTCTACCAATGATGGATTGATGAAAGCTGATCCTGAGAAAGGTTTTCTTAATCGTTATACCAGGGATGATGGACTTCAGGGTAATGAATTTTTGTATGGCTCCAGCTTAAGGGATAAAAAGGGATTTATGTATTTCGGGGGTGCTAACGGCTTTAATCGCTTTCATCCCGATTCTATTCTAAACAATCCCCATATTCCACCAGTTGTCATTACTGATTTTAAGATTAATTATGTGGATGTTCCTATTGGGGAAATGTCAGATGGTCGCAGAATTTTAACTCGCTCAATCACCGAAACTCAAGCCATTACAATAGGACACCAGGATAAAACAATCTCCTTTACCTACGCTGCCCTTGATTTTTCTGATCCCCAACGCAATCGTTATGCTTATAAGCTTGATAATTTTAATGAGGATTGGATTCAAGCTGGCTCCGATAATGATATCACTTACACCAGTTTGGAGCCGGGGGATTATGTTTTCCATGTGAAAGCCAGCAACAATGATGGTTTATGGAATGAGGCAGGAGTGTCCCTGGCCATTACGGTTCTGCCACCCTTCTGGGAAACCTGGTGGTTCAGATTATTGACATCTCTGATATTAATTTTGATGGTCTTTGTCTATGTTCGTCTCCGAATCAAGCGGGTGGAGGCCGAGAAAAGAAAACTGCAGAAACTGGTTAAGGAGCGAACGGCTGAGTTAAAAGTTGAAATTGAAGAACGTCAAAAAGTTGAAACTGAAAAAATGCAGCTGAAGGTTGATCATTTAAAGCGAGAACTGGTGAGCAAATCAATTTGTGCCACCGAAAAACAGGAAATCATGAACAACCTGTTTAAAGAACTCAAGGATATCCAAAAGATGGATGCCAATGAGATGCGCAAACGCTTTAATGGAGTTGTCAGATATTTTAAAAATTTATTCATATCTGATCAGGACTGGGATGAATTTGAGAAGTGGTTTACGGAAGTGCATCCTGATTTTTTTGAAAATCTGCGACAAAACCACAGTGAACTTTCTCAACGGGAGGTCAAAGTTTGTGCTCTGCTCCGTCTAAACCTTTCATCAAAAGAAATTGCTAACCTTTTAAATGTTCAGCTGAATACTGTTGAAATTTACCGTCACCGCATTCGTAAAAAAATAGGCTTAACCCAAAAAGTAAATTTGAGTCACTATTTTGCTGAGTTTTAATTCTGGGAGGCCTTCAAATCTCAACCATATTTTGTTTGGAAAACACTACTTTACAAATTAATCTCAGCCCGCCTTATGGGTTTGACAATTGCTAAATCTAACTCTGAAAAACGCCTGCCAATCCGGGAGGTTAACCCCGTTGAATTACTCGGCGCAAACGATAACAACCTAAAATTAATCGAAAATCAGCTGGAAGTTTCACTCTATGTCCGTGGTGATGAACTCATTGTACGCGGTGATCAGGTTAAGCTTGAGCTAGTTGAAACAATTGTCCTGGAAATGATGGCAGTTCTGAATCGAAAGAAATCTCTCGATAAAGATGATGTGTTGACCATTATTCAGCTTAGTCAAAGTGGCCAATCATCACTGGGTGAAACCGGTCTTGATTCAGTAGTCCTTTTTACCCGTTCTGAAGTGATTAAACCACGGACTCCTGGACAGGAACGTTACTTTGCTGCAGCAGTAAGCAGTGATATGGTTTTTGGCCTGGGACCTGCCGGTACGGGAAAAACCTATATGGCGGTTGCTTTTGCCGTTTCAGCTCTCAAGAATCGCGAGGTCAAGAAGATCATTCTAACGCGTCCTGCTGTAGAGGCTGGTGAGCGCCTCGGTTTTCTTCCCGGAGATCTGCGTGAGAAGGTCGATCCATATCTGGCACCGTTATATGATGCCCTATTCGATATGATGCCCCATGATAAAGTGCATATTCTCATGGATCAAAAGACTATTGAGATCGTCCCGCTGGCCTATATGCGAGGACGCACCCTGGATAATGCGTTTATCATTCTGGATGAAGCTCAAAATACCACGACCATGCAAATGAAAATGTTCCTGACCAGAATGGGTGTGAATTCCAAGATCATCATAACCGGAGATCCTACCCAGATCGATCTGCCAAGACATGAAGAATCCGGTCTATTACAGGTGGTGAAAATTCTGAGAGGTGTCGAGGGTATTTCTTTCGTTGAATTCGATGAGAACGATATTGTAAGACATAAACTGGTCAAACGCATCATTGCGGCCTATGATCAGTCCAACGAAAAAAATAGCGATTGCACTGAAACGCCCTCCCAATAAGGAGGTTTGGTTTGGAACGATTTTTGTCCTTGGATAAGTGGCAATTAAATATGATGACTAAAAGATTGGTTTAAGATCTATTTTGCCACGCAGCACACGGGTTTGGTCAGTCCCAGGATTAAGAAAATAAATAAGGAATTATCATGAGTAGAGTCAGAGCCATTCGAAAAGTTGCTATTATCAGTGCAAAACGTACTCCAGTAGGAGCTTTCCAGGGTGGTTTAGCTGCTATTCCTGCGACAAAATTAGGTGCCAGCGCTATTGTAGCTGCCCTTGAAGCTGGTCAAGTTTTGCCAGAGGACGTAGATGAAGTCATCATGGGAAATGTTATAACTGCAGGTGAAGGGCAAGCCCCAGCTCGTCAGGCTGCACTGTACGCAGGTCTCCCAAATTCTACTGAATGTATGACCATCAACAAGGTCTGTGGTTCAGGCATGAAGGCTGTCATGCTGGCCTCCCAAGCCATCCAGGTAGGCGATGCAAATGTTGTTGTAGCTGGCGGTATGGAGAGTATGTCTAATGTCCCGTATTATTTACCGGGTGCCCGAGCTGGTCAGCGACTGGGTCATGGAAAAATGATCGATGGAGTTCTCAGAGATGGTTTGCTAAATGCTTATGATGATATTCACATGGGTGTCAGCGGAGAATTGTGTGCTACAGAATATGATTACAGCCGGGAAGCTCAGGATGCCTTTGCCAAGGAAAGTTACCTGCGTGCTCAAAAAGCCCAGAAAACAGGTGCTTTTGACAATGAGATCGCTCCGGTAGAGATTCCACAACGTAAAGGTGACCCCATACTCTTTGATACTGATGAAGAACCCGGTCGGGGAAATTTTGAGAAAATGGTCAAGCTGCGTCCGGCTTTTGCCAAAGACGGAACCATTACTGCTGCCAATGCCTCCAAGATCAATGATGGTGCCGCCGCTTTGATCCTCATGCGTGAAGGTGAGGCTGAACGCCGGGGTTTAAAACCCATGGCTCGTGTGGTTGCCCAGGCCTCAGCAGCCCAGGCACCGGAATGGTTTACGACTGCACCGGTCAAAGCCATAACCAGTGTACTTAAAAAGGCCGGGATGACCCTGGGTGAGATCGATTTATTTGAGATCAATGAGGCGTTCTCAGTAGTCACGATGGTAGCCATGGATGAATTGAATATTCCACATACCAAAGTGAATGTCAATGGTGGAGCTGTTTCGTTGGGGCATCCCATTGGAGCCTCTGGTGCTCGTATTCTTACCACATTGCTGCATGCCATGGAAGCCCGGGAAGCTCATTTTGGTCTTGCATCACTTTGTATTGGTGGCGGCGAAGCTTCAGCCATTATTGTTGAACGACTATAGGGGGTTATGATGGATATAAAAAAAGTTGGTGTGATCGGTTCCGGAACCATGGGTAATGGGATTGCCCACGTCTTTGCTCAATCCGGCTATGATGTGATCCTGGTTGATATCAAACAGGAATTTCTGGACAGGGGACTTGCGACCATCACTAAAAACCTGGATCGACAGGTTAAAAAAGAACGGATCACAGAGGCTGACAAGGAGGCTGTCCTGGCGCGGATCAGTACTACTACAGAACTCAAGGATCTGGCAGCTAGCGATTTTGTAGTTGAAGCAGCCACCGAGAACAGGGAAATTAAGTTTCAACTTTTTAGGGATCTGGATGCCATTGTGAATCCTGAGGTGATCCTAAGCTCGAATACATCGTCAATCTCCCTTACTGAGGTTGCTGCCCAGACCAAGCGACCGGATAAGGTGATCGGGATGCACTTCATGAATCCAGTGCCCATAATGAAACTGGTGGAGATCATCCGGGGACATGCCTGTAGTGATGAAACAGTGGCCACCACGGTTGAACTTGCCAAAGCTCTGGCCAAGGTACCGGTAGAAGCCAACGACTATCCCGGGTTTGTCGCCAACCGGATCATCATGCCCATGATCAATGAGGCGGTTTTTGCCCTGATGGAAGGGGTCGCAACCAAAGAAGCTATTGATGAGATCATGCATCTGGGTCTGGCGCACCCCATGGGTCCCCTGGCTTTAGCAGACCTGATCGGCTTGGATGTTTGCCTCTCGATACTAGAGGTGTTACACACTGGCTTGGGAGACCCCAAATATCGGCCTTGTCCTCTTTTGAAACGGATGGTGGCAGCCGATGAACTGGGTCGTAAATCAGGTAAAGGTTTTTACGACTATCATTAAAAAAAATATGATCATTGTAGAGACGCGATGCATCGCGTCTCTAACTAGTCAGGCGTTGTAGTTAATATTTGAATTATGACAAAAGGTAAAATATGAATTTTGAATTAACTGAAGAACAGAAGATGGTCCAGGAGACCATTCGGGATTTCGCTGAAGCTGAGATCAAACCAGGGGTCATGGAGCGGGATGAGAAAGCAGAATTTCCCACAGAGATCATCAAGAAACTGGGTGAATTGGGCTTTCTTGGAATGCAAGTTCCAGAAGTTTATGGTGGCACTGAAATGGATGCAGTCAGTCACGTAATTGCTCTGGAAGAGATCGCCCGGGTTGATGCTTCGACCTGCGTAATTTTGTCAGTGAACAATTCCTTGTTTTCTAATCCCTTGATCAAATTCGGATCGGAATTCCTGAAAAAGAAATATTTGCCATTGACCTCTAGTGGTGAAAAGCTGGGTGCGTATTCCCTGAGTGAACCCCAGTCAGGGTCTGATGCCAAAGCTATGTTGACCACGGCCACCAAAGACGGAGATTCCTATATTCTCAATGGTGTTAAAAATTGGGTTACCAGTGGTATTAGTTCAGATGTTGTCATTGTTTTTGCAAAAACTGATAAAGCAGCCGGGCATCGTGGCATCTCAGCCTTTGTTGTTGAAAAAGGATTGCCTGGCTTTACCACCGGGAAAAAAGAGGACAAGCTGGGTATCCGGGGATCTGACACCAGCGAGTTGATTTTCGAAAATTGCCGAGTGTCGGCAGAGAACCTGATCGGTGAAGAGGGGATGGGCTTCAAGATTGCCATGGCCACTTTGGATGTCGGCCGGATCGGCATTGCTGCTCAGGCATTGGGAATCGCCCAGGGAGCGTTGGATCGTTCCATTCAGTATGCCAAGGAGCGTCAACAGTTTGGTAAGCCCATCGGGATGTTTCAGGGTATCGGATTCAAATTGGCCGATATGGCGACTCGGGTTGATGCCAGTCGTATGCTGGTCTATCGGGCAGCCTGGTTAAAAGACAAGGGTAAGAATATCGGTGAGAAAGCCTCTATGGCTAAAGTTTTTGCCGGCGACACTGCCATGTATGTTGCTACAGAAGCCGTTCAGATTCACGGGGGATATGGCTATATACGTGAATTTGAGGTTGAGCGTATGATGCGTGATGCCAAGATCACTCAGATCTATGAAGGAACCAACGAGATTCAACGTTTGGTCATTAGCAGGCATCTTTTAGCAGATTAATGAATATTCAGCCCGCGTGGATTTAAATAAGAATAGTCGGAAGGAGTTATGCTCCGAGAGCCTCAGCGAGATTCGTTTCCCTAAGGTGGTTACTGAGTTTCATCGAAGTGCTCTCGAAGGGCTTAATTGGATATGTGTCGATGGCTGGAGTCGTGCGCCTAACTGCTTCCAGTTAAATAGGATAAAAATTAAAGGAGAACATAATGGGATTTTTTGATGCACCAGAATTGAATCACCACGAACAGGTACTATTTGGTCAGGATGATGAAACCGGTTTAAAAGCGATTATTGCGGTTCACAATACCAGCTTAGGCCCAGCCCTGGGTGGTTGCCGGGTCTGGAATTATGAGAATGAACAGGATGCTGTAAGAGATGTACTGCGTCTTTCGGAAGGAATGACCTACAAATCGGCCTTGGCCGGCTTGAATCTTGGCGGTGGCAAATCAGTGATCCTTGGACGTGTCCGGGATGTTGGGAATGAAGCTACATTCCGAGCCTTTGGTCGCATTGTTGATAGTCTTGGTGGCCGCTATGTGACCGCTGAAGATGTAAATACCACCCCCCGGATGATGGAATGGGTTCACGAAGAAACCGATTATGTCGCTGGTCTCAGTCCTGAGCTTGGTGGTTCAGGAGATCCTTCACCATTTACAGCTTATGGTACTTATGTTGGGATCAAATCCTCAGCTAACAAAGCATATGGCTCGGATAGTCTAGAAGGAAAAACCATTGCTGTTCAAGGACTTGGTCATGTTGGTATCTATCTGGTAGAACATTTGTCAAAAGCCGGTGCCAAAATCATTGTCACCGATATTAAAGAAGATCGCATCAAAGAGATGTTGAAGATTAAAAATGTAACTGCTGTAGCTCCAGATGAAATCTATGATGTGGATATGGATATTTTTGCACCTTGTGCCCTGGGTTCGATCGTGAATGATGAAACCATTGATCGTCTGAAATGTCAGGTGATCGCTGGAGCGGCTAACAATATTTTGTCTGATTATGACAAACACGGAAAGATTCTGTTGGACCGTGGTGTTCTCTATGCTCCTGATTATGCCATCAACGCTGGTGGTGTCATCAATGTTTATGGTGAATTTGAAGGCTACAATGAAAAACGTTCTTATAGTCGCGTAAATCACATATACGAGATTTTACAGCAGATATTTAAGCGATCAGAAGATGAAGGTATTCCCACCATGGATGCAGCAGATAATCTGGCAGAAGAGCGTATTCGTAAGATCGGTCGTCTGAAGCAGATGCACCGCTCCGGTACTCGTCTGTTTTCGAAGTTATAGAAAGGATCAGGCCATAATTCATGCAAGAACGACGCAGAGCCCGGGAATTTGTTGTGCAGGTTTCATATGCTCATGAGATCCAGGATGATAATTTGGATCAAACTTTTAACCTGTTAGCAGATAACGCGGATCTCACAGAGGATCTGCTCAAGTTTGCCCGGGAGCTGGTGAACGGTATTATGGCTCATCGTCAGGAATATGATGAGCTGATCGCGAGTAAGTCCAGAAATTGGGATTTGACCCGTATCGCGCTCATTGATCGGTTGATCTTGAGGATGGCTCTCACGGAATTCTTTTATTTTAAAGATATCCCGCCAAAAGTATCCATCTCTGAAGCAATCGAAATTGCCAAGGTCTTCAGCACTGACGAGAGCAGTAGTTTTGTGAATGGCATTCTGGATGCCATCCTGAATGATGCCCTGGCTGATGGAAAGATCTCAATGATCTAACGGTGGAGCGTGCCCAGGTCACGTTCCGTTTCCATTGGTCACCACACCTGGCTCGCCACCAGCGATATCTGAATAGTGAATCGAGACATGGTTGGAAGTGGTGGATCTGTAAAACCCGATTTCTGTGGGATAGTTATCCCGGAAGATTGAATTGATGCTGGTTGAATTTGAGCCGAACCGGCAGGCAATTCCACCACCCATACGGTGGCCCTCATCATTCAGGGTTCCACTCCCATTGGTGATGGTGAAACCATCCAGAACAGCAGCAAGCTCACCCGTGAATGGGCTCCTGGACAAAACCGTTATCTACCACTGCAACCGCAGGTCAACGGGATAATATCCACCTAAAATCTGATCAAACTCAATAAAGCACTTCTAAAGCCCCGCGACAAAATTATTTTAACGCCATGATTACTAATTTTATTACCAAGATATTCGGAACCAGTTCCGACCGCGAGACCAAACAATTATTACCCATTGTTGATCAGATCAATAAACATTACGAAGCTCTGTCAGATGCTACACAGGAGAGTCTGATTGCCAAGACTGAAGCTTGGAAAACTCATATTCAGAACGAGGTTGCCAAACTGGAGACTCGTCTGACGGATGAGGGTCAGGATCACAAAGAAATTCAAACCGCTGTTTATGATCTTGAGCAGGACTGGCTGAAGGAGATCCAAACTGAGGCTTTCGCTGTTGTAAAACGCGGAGCAACCCTGCTCATGGGGCAGACCATCAAGGTTACGGGACAAGAATTGACCTGGGATATGATTCCCTACGATGTTCAGCTCATGGGAGCCATTGTACTGGACCAGGGCAAAATCGCAGAGATGAAGACTGGTGAAGGCAAAACGCTGGTTGCCACCATGCCGATCTACCTGAATGCGCTGGTTGGCAAAGGTGTCCATATCATCACCGTCAATGACTACCTGGCTCAGCGTGATTCTCAGTGGATGGGAGCAATCCTCAAATATCTGGGGCTCAGCATTGGAGTGATCCTTAATCAGATGTCCCCTCCCGAGCGCCAGGAAATGTACAATTGCGACGTGACCTACGGTATCAATAGTGAATTCGGGTTTGATTACCTGCGAGACAATATGTCTATCAGTAAGCAGGATCAGGTTCAACGAGGTCACTATTACGCCATTGTTGATGAAGTGGATAGCGTGCTCATCGATGAGGCCCGGACACCCCTGATCATTTCCGGAACTGTGGATTCGCCAATTGCCCAACGCTATACAGATCTCCGTCCGCTGGTAGAGAGTCTCATGCGGCGTCAAACCACATTGGTAAATACCATCATGAGCGATGCAGAAAAGCTATTGGAAGATCCCAAAACAGAATACGAAGCCGGTGAATTGATCCTGAAGGCTCATCGGGGCAGTCCCAAACATCGCCGTCTCCAAAAATTATATCAGGAACACGGAATCCAGAAATTACGGCAGAGGATCGAGAATGATTATCTCCGTGACAAACGGCTGCCCGAATTGGATGAGGAATTGTTTTTCGTTATTGAAGAAAAGCAAAATAGTGTCGATCTGACAGACAAAGGTCGCGAAGCATTATCTCCCAATGATCCGGATCGTTTTGTGATCCCTGATCTTCCAACTTTACTGACAGATCTGGAACTGAACACTGAACTATCGCTTCAGGAAGCCAACGAACAGAAAGAAAAACTGTACGCCTTACACGGTGAACGTTCAGATACCATTCACAATTTAAGTCAGCTTCTCAAAGCCTATTCACTGTTTGAGAAAGATGTGGATTATGTTGTTCAAGAAGCCAAGGTCATGATCGTTGATGAGTTTACCGGGCGAATTATGCATGGTCGACGCTACAGCGATGGTCTCCACCAGGCTCTCGAAGCCAAAGAAAAGGTTCAGATCGAAAAAGAATCACAGACTTTGGCAACCATCACTCTTCAGAATTATTTCCGCCTCTATAAAAAACTGGCTGGTATGACCGGTACCGCTGTAACAGAAGCTGAAGAATTTTTCTCTATTTATAAGCTGGGTGTTGTGGAAATTCCGCCTCATCGGCCCATTATTCGTGACGATCAAGATGATCATATCTATAAAACCCGGCGTGAAAAGTTCAATGCTGTAATCGAAGAGATCATAGCGTCTCATCAATCTGGTCAACCCGTGTTGGTAGGTACGATCACCGTAGAAGTGTCTGAGACACTGGCAAGAATGCTTAAGCGACTTAAAATTCCTCATAATGTTCTGAATGCAAAGCAGCATGGACGGGAGGCTGAGATCGTGGCTCGAGCTGGTCAAGCACATGCGGTTACCATAGCTACCAATATGGCCGGTCGTGGTACTGACATCAAGTTAGGACCGGGAGTGACTGAGCTGGGTGGTCTTAAGATCCTGGGTACTGAGCGGCACGAATCGCGACGGATCGATCTACAGCTAAGAGGTCGTTCTGGACGGCAGGGGGATCCAGGAGCCTCACTGTTCTATCTTAGTTTGGAAGACGATCTGATGCGGCTTTTCAGCTCTGATCGAGTGGCCAGCGTTATGGATCGGCTGGGTCTTCAAGAAGGTGAGGTCATCAAGGCTGGCATGGTCACCAAAGCGGTCGAGCGTGCTCAGAAAAAGGTGGAAGCTCGTAATTTCGGTATCAGAAAGCATTTGCTGGAATACGACAACGTCATGAATCAGCAACGTGAAGTGATCTATGACCGTAGACAAGCAGCTCTGGATGGCCTTGATCTAAAAATGGAATACGGTGAAGTCATTGAGAATTTTGCTGATAGTGTTGTGGACAAATACACAGAGCTGGAGAAAGATGTAGAACTTTGGGATTGGAACGGTTTGGTCCTTGATCTGAGTGCAACTGCATTGGTTCAACTTCCGGATGCACCTGCTGTAGATCTCGATCCGGATAAACTGGGTGAGCTTATTCAGAAACTACTTTGGGATTCTTACAACGAAAAGGCTGAGATCACTGGTAGTAATGAGAATTTCAAGCGCTTGCAGCAATTTGTCTATCTGCGGGTTATTGATGAGAAGTGGCGCGAGCACCTCTACGAGATGGATCAGATGAAAGAGGGCATTAACCTCAGAGCCGTGGGACAAAAAGATCCTTTGATCGAGTATAAGAAAGAGGGCTACCAACTTTTTGTCAAAATGTTGGATTTTATTGACAGAGAAGTGCTTAAACTCTTTTTCCATGCCCGGATTGTTGATGAAAAAGAGAATCGCATGAGACGAGCGCGAAACCTTTCTTCGCAGCACGCTGAATCATCGAATATGGGCTTTTTGAATGCGCTTCCCCAGACTGAACAAGGCAGTGCCGCCGGATCATCGCAGGCGGGACCGCCTCAAAAACAAAAACCCATTTCTGTGGAAGCCAAGGTGGGACGAAATGATCCCTGCCCCTGTGGAAGTGGTTTAAAATACAAGAAATGTCATGGTAAGTAAGTGTGTCAGGGAGATCACTAACAATTGTGTTACAGGTTTGTCACTGCCAAATATGATTTGTATCGACACGCGATGACATTATTTTTCAACTCGTAAATCGAAACTGCATAGACTGTGACCAGAATCAATATATCGAACCAGTCCTTGTATTAGATTGAATGAAAATCAACCTCGTGCATGTGGAGGGAAATATGCGTAAAAGCTTTCTAATTATCACCACTCTTGTTTTGTTAGCCAGTTTTGGCTTCGGCGAGACAGTTGTATCCGTTATCGGAACATCCACAGAGAATTTAAGTGGTATGGCAACTATCCCCGTCAATTTGACAAATACAGAGATAGTAGCTGGCCTTCAGTTCAGTATCAAAGATCTTCCCAACCAATTGGAAGTTTTTACCGTGGTACCAGCTGGCAGATGTGCAGCTGAAGAATTTGATGATGCTGATAACAATGGTATCTGGACACCAAACGAAGATTTAACAGATTTGAATGGAAATGGTATCTGGGATGGCGATTACAATGTTGTCTTTAACGATCGTGATACGACTGTAAGCATCGTGATCTATGATGCCGGTGGTAATGCTGTTATTCCTGGCAATGGTCCAATATGTGAGATTATCTACCTGATCCCTGATGCTGTTACCGATGAGATCATTGACCTCAGATTCCACGAGATCTTGAATGCTGATCCTCAATTTCTGCTGGTTGTGACCGATCCTGACGGGAACGCTGTCAATACAACCTGGCTGAACGGTTTTCTCACTGTCGGTGGTATTGAGGTCACTCTTGGTGCCGGTGGTGGTACTCCCGGTTATCTATCTACCCCAATCCAAATTGAAATGAACAATGCCGTACCTGTCAAAGGTATCCAGCTTAACATAATCGATGCTGTTGACTATCTGAGCATTGAGTCAGTGGTTGGCTTGGGACGTGCAGCAGATTTCGACTTTGTTTCAAATGAGGTTAATGGACAGTCCATGTTACTGGGCGTTAATTTCAGCGGTGCTGAGATCGCCCCAGGGCAGGGTGCCATTGCAGAAGTTGTTTTCATGATCGCTGCGAATACACCCATGGAAGATATTCCGCTCTCAATTTCTCAACTCATTGTAGCTGCAGAAGGTGGAATCCCACTACCCAGCAACGGAGGTGATGGTATCTTCTCCGTTACCGTTGGCGTGGATGATCAGACAGAAATGCCCACCGAGTTCGCACTTTCTCAGAATTACCCCAATCCTTTCAATCCTACCACAACTATCGAGTATAGCATACCTGAAGCTTCTGAGATTCATGTGGGAATTTATAATCTGCTGGGTCAGGAGATCCGGACCCTGGTTTCCGGTGAAGTGCAACCCGGTTTTTATACCACAATGTGGGATGGCTTGAGCAGAAGTGGTGCTCGAGTTGAATCAGGAGTTTATCTCTATCGTATGAGCAGTAAAGCTGGTTACAACGCAACCAAAAAATTGGTGCTACTCAAGTAATTAGCCCCCCCTATACATGCATTTTAAAAGCCCTGGTTTTAACCGGGGCTTTTTGTTGTATCAAGTAGTTCAGCTCCTATCTTGCGACGCAATTTTCCGGCCGCGGTGGCGGAATTGGTAGACGCGCTAGATTTAGGATCTAGTAAGCTCAGCTTGTGGAGGTTCGACCCCTCTCCGCGGTACAAAGAGGCTGTCTCAACGTATGAAATGTACAATACAATGCAAAGAATGAAAACATAGTTGGGACAAAGTGTGTCTGAGAAAGCTCTAATCCGAGAGTTAAGAGATAATTTATGCAAACAGGATTTGATTAAGATCAAAGTTCTGGTTGATCAATTAGCTCAAACGAATGAGTTGACGCATCGGAAATTTCTCATGGAGATTAATCAAAATGACTCCGAATTTTCAATTATGGTCTTGGCCTATCTCAGTGACCCTTTATCCAATCAAAGTTTTGATTTGGATGAACTCTATAACCTATTGCTTGAAAAAATAATTGATCACCCTGATAGCTTGATCAAAATTCTCAAGGAAGAGGCCTTGGGGAATAAAGACATGTTGATTGATTTGGCAGTTGAAATTCAACCCTCAGGGGTTGTCTCAGCTTTGGTTAACCTTTACAAAGCTTGCTCCTCGGCTAACTGCCGGACCAATTCACTCAAAGCTATGGTTGAGATAGGATCAAGTGAAGCAATCAATGCGATGATTGCATTGGTCGATTTTAAAGACTCCCAAGGGTGGATTCCGATTGTGACCAGTATCGGAGCCGTGGAGAATCAAGGAGCCGTCAATGGCTTGAGTCAGATCATGGGTCACCACGAAGAACTCGATCGAACAATTCTCCAAACCTGTTATGAGATGAAGATTCCCAGTGCCCACAATGTCATTGTTGATAGTTTACACAGTGGATCGGCCTCCACCAGGAATCGAGCCAAGTCCCTGCTTCGGGCGAACCCTCGTAATTATATTCCACACTTAATGAATAATCTCATGTCCCCAGACACTGACTTTGTGATTCAAGCCCTAAATATGTTGGGCGAAATAGGTGATCCCCTCGCAGTTCGACCGATTAAAAAGGTTTTGCGACATTCACCAAAAGATCCGAATATTCGCTTTGCCGCGTATGAAGCACTGGGGTTTCTATCGATTGACAAAGGTTTGTTTACGATAATTAATGGCTTGTCTGATATAGATGCTTCCGTGCGGGTTGCTGCCGCGCGGGCTTTGAATGCCAATCACAATAAAGTTGTTCTCAAGGGTATCAAGAATCTAATTGAAGATGATGCTCATGAATGTGCGATCATTTGTGAAGCTTTCATCAATGCGTTTGCAGATGACATGGTGACTTCACTTTATCAATACGAAACTTTTCAGTCACAAGCAGAGCAATATCTGCTACAGGAAGCCCATCCTGACACACGGGACTATTATGCCGCTCTGTTTCTGAAAGTTGGGCAAAAGAATTGGGCTAATGCCCTGGATCCAGCTGAAAAAGAACCAAGCCAATCCGAGCTAAAAGTTGTGGTTGTAGATGATTCGAAGATGATTCTGAATATTTTCAGACAAACACTTCATAAACTTGATATTGACGCGAAAGTGTTTGAATTTCCTCAAGAAGCTTTAATATATATCGTGCAGGAACAACCAGATGTTGTCTTTACAGATTTGAATATGCCGCTTATGACTGGTGTTGAATTAACTCGGAGTATCCGAGAGAAATATTCGTCAGAGGAGCTACCCATTATTATGGTGACCACCCAGAGTGAGGGAGATGATCATGAGAGAGCAGAAAATGCTGGAGTCAACATGATCTTGAATAAACCATTCACTGTTGAACAAATTGATCAAGCAATCAAGTCTGTCAGGCAGAAGTAACTATTTAACTATGTCCAGGATTACAGATCATCAATCACCATCAGAAATTGAGATCACGATTTCTGCCACTGTAGATCATGTCGACCGAGCAGTAGTTTCTGTAAAAAAAACGTTAGCAGCTAAATTCTCAAATTATGATGATTTTTCACTTGAACTGATTCTACGAGAAACTTTGATGAATGCTGTTAAGCATGGCAGTGGGTATGATGCAAAAAAAAAGATATTTCTTAAGCTAAGCTGGGATGACCAATATTTTTATATTCAAATAAGGGATGAAGGCCAGGGTTTTTCTTACACTCCCGGGATTCCCAAAAAGGCAATTCCAGATTCAGAGAGTGGCCGGGGATTGCCTATAATAGAATATTATGCTAAGCAGATTCGTTTTAATGAAACGGGAAATGAAGTTAAAATCAAAACAAGAATTTCTAAACGAGAGCCCAACGCTTGACTATTAGACCGGCCCATGTTAACCGCAAGTATATTTTACGTATATAGCCACAAAGGTACTTAGGCTTACTGGACATGAATTCTAACATACCAGAGTGAATTATACCAAGTGGACCTCAAACATGCACTAAACTTCTGCATTTTTCCCGTTTTAGTGTACTTCGATGAACTCAGTATATCACACTTAATTTTTTCACCATAGCTATCGCTATACTTCAAATTATGAAGCTTCTAAACGAAAAAATATTTTGAACTTATAGCGCACCTTTGAAGCTGAATTTGGTATTATTCCACCTGCAATAAAGATCCAATTAAGCAGAGGTAAAATACAGTCAGAAGGAGACGCCTTCCATGACCTTATGGTGTTGGGATTTATCCTTGTATCAATATATCAGCATTGTCCTTGGGCGAAGCAAATCTCCCTATAGTCGCAAGATCTCATCGGCCCAGGTTATGGCATCTCGGTTGGCATCAAACAATTTGGATTGGGATATCTTATTGTTCAATAACCTGAGTTGATCGTCTATCTCGCCGTCCGTTTCGAGTAATTGAGAAAGCTTCAGGACATTCTGAATTTTAGTCTCATTACCCAATAGGGTGTCGATGATCTCATCTGACAGTGGCAGGTCAGCCACAATTGTTTCCATGGGTTTGTTAAACGCGGCATCCATCAGAGAAAAGATCCCAGTTAGGAAATATTCAGAACTTTGATCTTCCAGGCCTAATTCTTCACTTAGGATTTCGCAGAAACGACCTCTCAACAATGAAAGTTTCATCAATTCCTTCGGTTTATCATCTGATATGGAAGCCATGGTGAGCACTGTCGCCCATTTTTTAAAATTTACAAGACCGATCAGGGCCAGGGCTTGTCGCAGATTGGTGATCTCATGGCGAATACCCATTGAGACTGAATTGATGTACTTTAATAGTTTCATGGTTAAGCTAGGATCAGTTTTCAGGACATCAACCAATTCACCAAAATCAATATCTTGCTTATGAATCTTTTGCATCAATTGCAATTTAGATGCTTTTGATTCGGGGATTTGTTCTGACTCAATGATCTCTGGTTCTGCAAAGAAATAACCCTGGAACAAGGTGTATCCCCAGTCACGACTTGCTTTGAACTCTTTTAGAGTCTCCACCTTTTCGGCCAACAGGATCTTCCCCTGGGGCAGGTAAGTTTTGGCTAATTGCTCAACAGTATGCATATCGCTGATGGTGAAATCTACTTTGATGATATCAGCTAATTCGATCAATGGTTCCAGTTCAGGGGCATATTCAAAATCATCCAGAGCCAACGTGTAGCCCTGGCTTTTAATCATCTCAGCAGCAGTAATAATTTCAGCAGTCGGTTTAATGTTTTCCAGGAACTCAATCACGACTTGTTGTTTGGGGAGAACCCGCCACATCTCATCCAGAATCAGTTGGGTCGTAAAATTAATGAAACTTTTTTTCCCTGATGTGAGACTCCCAAATTCTGTATTATAAAAGGAGTTATTGATCACATGCGAGGTAGCTTCATCCTCATGGAGACTATCGAAAGCATGATCGACATCTCCACGATAGAGTAACTCGTAACCGAAAGTTACACCATTTTGATCAAGGATTGGCTGTCTTCCAACTATTAGCGACATGTATAAAGTACCTGTCCTTTTTGAATTGAATGCCTACGCTTTGAATATCTACGGTTCATTGTGATATCTTGAATATTTATTAAAATCATAGACATCGTCCCAGTGTCAAGTTAACCCTGATATATCGCAAGTGAGTCTCGTTCTTTTTGCGCCTAACTGCCCTTCGGCAGTGCTCAGGAACCACGTTGAATATTTGGATTATAGCTATACTTCGACAAGCTCAACACAAGTGGCTATGCTCAAAATATTCGCCTTGTTATCCCCAAAAACTCCTGCGGCTTCTTACCACACCGTGAGGAACAGACTTAACTTAACACTAGGTTTGAGAATCATCACCCAGTTGGTACCGGATTACATTGAAGAGGTGAATAGAACTATCCGTATCAATTTCAGTAAATTCTACGCCAATACCACCTGGTGAATTTTGCTCAGCCGGAATGGATCGCGTGACTTTCCCATTTGCTGTAATTATGATGGTTTGTTCCCCGGATTCAAGGTGGAGTTTAACTGTCCCTGTCGTACCAAGTGGAACGATGATATCTGATTCAAAGTATAAACCGCTCATGCTGATATCTTGTAGCTTTTTAGAGCGAATCTGATCCTCAGAAGTATTGAAATGGACATCCACGTCAAATGGAACACGGGAGCGTTTACGTTTATCTAAGGCCATTTTGTTCCTTAATTATATGTTATACTACGGGAATAATCCTCCCCGTGTAGAGGTGCTGCGTAGCAGTGTAGAGGTTCTATTGAATTGATGATCTTTAACATGATAATTTGGTCATAACACTACAAGTTCTTAATTCACCTCAACCCATTATCCGACACGTCGTATGGGAGCTACGACAGGAGGGTACTTCCAGTTTGCATTGTATAAAATTAATACTCATCAAAACGTATTCATGCAATTATTTTTCAAGTCTAGCCTAAATAATTCATAGCCACTAAGTCACCAAGACACAAAGTTTAATAAAATATATGCTTATCAAAAATTATCACTCACAGATACAAATAATACTGTTTAAAATGACCTTGTTCATAACTTTAATACTTTTCGTGACTTAGTGTCTTCGTGGCAATAATTCATGAATAATGCAGGCTAGATTGATCATTATTTTAATGCGTAAAATATTGAGTTCATATAATTTTGCTGCTGGAACCGATCTGAAATGCCCATCAGTGATTCAGATGCTCCAATCATGAGTGCCCCTCCAGGCTTGAGTTGGTTGGCAAGCTGTGAGTACATAATCTTCCGGTTATCCATGCTGAAATAGATCGCAACATTACGTGCAAGAACGATGTCGAATTTTGGCATTCCCAGAATAGGCTGGAGAAGGTTACCCTTACGAAATTGGACCATGGCTCTAAGGTCATCTTTAACTTTCCACTGATTGCCTTCTTGATTAAAATATTTTTGAATTTGCGCAGGAGCCATTCCTCGTTCGACTTCCACTTTGCTATAACGCCCGCCACTAGCTTGCAGGACAGCAGCGTCTGATATGTCAGTACCTCTCAGGGTAATTTGCCATCTTGAGATATCCGGGATGATCTCCTTCAAAACCATACCCACACTGTATATCTCCTGACCGGTAGAACATGCTGCGCTCCAAATACTCAGGGAGGGACGCATGTCCCGGGTTGTTTTTATTTTGTCAATCTGATCAGGAATGATTTTAAATTTGAGCAGATCAAAAGGTGCTTTATCTCGAAAGAAATAGGTCTCATTGGTGGTGATTGCATCAATAATGGACTTTTCGATACGTTTGCTGGCATCGCTACGGGCTTTGGTATAGAGTTGACTGTAGGTATCACATCCTATTGAATCTACGAGTGGTCCAAGCCTACTCTCAATCAAATATGCCTTGCTCTGATCGAGTACAATCCCTGTAAGTTTATTTACATAGGGAATGAATATCTTTATTTCACCTGGACTGATCTTTTTCATGAAAAAAATGTGTTTCTGTGGGTTAGACACGAATCCCACGAAGGGAACGGAACACATAATTGTCTATTTTTATGATCTAAATTCATAACAAATCATTCGTGAAAATTCGAGTTGATTAGTGCCATTCGTGTCCAGAAATAATCACTTTATTCCAGCCAAAATCTCTTTAGCAATATCTTCAAGGGTTATAATTTTGTCTACAACCCCAGCCTTAATAGCCTCCATAGGCATCCCAAAAACAGTACAGGATTGTTGATCCTGGGCGATTGTTTTGGCACCATGGCGTTTTAACAGGCGCATACCTGTCACACCGTCTTTACCCATGCCGGTCATAATTATACTGAGGACATTTCCTTTGTAAGCATTAGATAGTGAGCGGAATAAATAATCTACAGATGGTTTACAGTGGTTCTCAGGAGGATCATCCGTGATGACGATTTTTCCGTACCCAGTCTCTTTGACTACCTTCATTTGTTTTCCGCCAGGAGCTATATAAACTTTTCCCGGCTCAAGTTTCTGATTGTTGCTCGCTTCAATTATATCAAGTGGGCTGGTTTTGGACAATGAGTCGGCCAATGCCCGGGTAAATACAGGTGGCATATGTTGAACTATGACTACTGGTAACTTCAAATTTGCAGGTAAACGAGGAATAACTTTGGTTAATGCCTGTGGTCCACCAGTTGAGATTCCGATAGCAATCACCTCAGGGCGGATATGTTGCGTAATCTTGGCCATTCTGGATGAGATGGAATCAGCTTGTGGAGCTACCTTGGGTAGAGCTGGTTCAAGACTTGAACGTGCTCCTGATGTACGTCCGTTTAAAGCGGCTTGTACTTTAAATTTGGAAACGACTCCCCGAAGTATATTATTGAGCTGTTGTTTAATCTCTAATCGACTGGCTTCCATGGATGAACGGTCTGGCTTGGCAATAAAATCCATAGCTCCAGCCTGGAGAGCTTTCATGGTGGTTCTGGCCCCAGCTGTTGTGTGGGCACTGACCATGAGGATAGCCATATCCGGATTTTCTTTTTTAAGGAGTGGTAGAGCCTCTAAGCCATCCATTACGGGCATTTCAAGATCGAGAGTCACCAGGTCTGGTTTAAGCTGTTTGGCCTTGCTAACAGCCATCTCACCGTTTGCTGCTGTACCAATAACCTCAACATCTGGATGCTCACCAAGGAGATCACTTATGATTTTTCGATAAACAACTGTGTCGTCAACGACCAGTGCTCTTACTTTATGACTCAAATGAATATTCCTGTTTCCAAATTTATTTTACCTCCTTGATTATTTATCCTCACTAAAATCACATTCAGATTTCAATCGCTTATTGATCAAATTTAGCGACCATATCTCCAAGCTGATCACCTGTGCTTCTGATAGCAGTGGAGGTTGTTTTTAGAGTTTCACTGGTTTCCTGAACAGCACCTATATCGTTGTTCACAACTGAGATATTTTGAGCAATTTCCCGTGAAGCCTCAGCTGCCTGGCTAACATTATTTACGATATCATTCATCCCGCCAGTCGCCATACCAATGTTTCCTGCGATATCCTGGGTGGTAACATTTTGTTCTTCAACAGCTGTAGCAATGGTGTTTACAATATCATTTACTTTATCGATAACAGTTGAAATTGATCCAATTTCAGCAACGGTACCATCTGTACCGGACTGAATGGCTTCAATTTTTTCTGAGATGTCAGCGGTTGCATCATTGGTCTGTTTAGCCAACTCTTTAACTTCATTGGCAACCACAGCAAATCCTTTCCCTGCTTCTCCAGCACGAGCAGCTTCTATAGTGGCGTTTAGCGCTAACAGTTTGGTTTGTTCTGCAATCTCAATAATAGTTTCAGTAACCTTGCTGATTTCGCTGGCTGAGAGACCAAGCTGGTCAACTCGTTCACTGGCTGTGGCCACACTTTGAACTGCCTCAGCCGTTATTTCACGCGCTTGTTCAGCATTTTGAGCTATCTCAGAAACAGTTGCCATCATTTCCTCTGTTGCACTGGCAACGGAGTTCATGTTTTCCTGTGAGTTTTGAGAGGACTGAGCAATAGAATCCATATTTGTACTCATCTCTTCAGCCGCTGCTGCCACCATGTTTGATTGATCTACAATGTTGCTGGAACGGTCTGACAATTGACCGGATACAGTAGTGAGATCTGAAACTATGGCGCCCAGTCCTTCTGTTTCTGTTTGGACACCTCGCTGAATAACCTTTTGAGTATCATCATTTTTCTCGAGTTTCTCAAGAAACTGATTGAAGGAACGGGCCAAAATACCTAATTCATCATCTGTATTGACCGGAAGTCTATCTTTTAAATTGGCTTGACCGGAGGCCATGTCTTCAGTTACTGCATTCAGATTTTTTAGCTGACTGGTGATCATGTTCAAAATAATAAACCCAAAGTAGATGATCATAATAGCCATGAGAACAGCAGCATAGATCAAGTTTGTCATTGTGGATTGAGATGTTTTCAAAATGTCATTGGAATGTTCAACCAACGAGTTTGCCTGATAATCCTCAACTTGTTTTAAGATATCTATTCGTCGGGTTGTTGTAGCGAATGTTTCGATGCCTTTATAGCCAAACCGACCGGAGTTACTTTTTTCCAATAGAATGTTCCGAATTTTCACAACATCGGCGTTTTCAGGACCACTCATTTTTTGTTTGTAAAAATCACTTACACTTTGTTCAGCCTGATAAGCGAAATTGTTAAGGAGGGCTGCCTGGCCTTTCCAAACCATCATCCATTTTTCAAAAGTCGCCAGATCAATGGCTACATTTGCTGCACAAATCCCAGACATGAGTGCCCGTTCAATTCCTGCATATTCTTTAGCCGAGATAAAGTTGATCATGGCAGTAGCGGGAATAAGCAAATCTTTGTGCTTGGCCAATAAGCCTGCCTGCTGAAAAGACTTAACCATCAAGCTATTAATGGCTGTATAGTATTTAACGGCATCTGACTTTGAGATCGTCAAAGTAGTGACAGCATTTCGCTTTGAAGTAATATCAAGCAGGAGCCGTTTAAACTGAGACAAGTCATCTTTAAAATCCGGACTATAATCACCAGGATTAAAAGTTTCCTGGAATTTATTAAAATTAGCCAGGGCAGCATCAGTATCACGTTTTTGAACCTCGATTTCGCTACGCATCTGAGTTCCTTTACTACTGATTACAACAGCGCTGGCTCCCCGTTCCTTTTGCAATTCGTGCAATAAGCTGCTGGTATTGACAACATATTCAACCAGGGAATTAACCTTTGC
The DNA here is from genome assembly GCA_034716895.1 of Candidatus Neomarinimicrobiota bacterium. Lineage (NCBI taxonomy): Bacteria > Pseudomonadati > Fidelibacterota > Fidelibacterota bacterium. The sequence continues at coordinate 10,623 of JAYEKW010000103.1, read as the reverse complement.
TGTCACCTCTAGATCGTTGGACTTTTCACTCAGAACCATTGTCAGAGACACGAAAGCAGCCAAACTGGGAACGATGATAAGTGCCAATATTTTGGTTGAGATTTTGAATCGATCCAATAAACCGAATCCCTTGCCCAACTTGGTTGTGAAATTACTCATGAGAAAATCTCCTTGTGATTTTTATATATTACCCCGGTGGATATTAAACCAGCGGGCACCTCCGGTAATATGGGAGTTGTTCATACGAAGAATACCCGCCACATGAATAGCATAACTCTCCATTTATTTATTAAACTTTGCAACCATATCAGTTAATAGATCACCTGTATTTTTGATGGTAACAGAAGTTTGATTCAAGTTGCCTGCAGCTTCTTTCACATCACCAATGTCGGTGCTTACCGTAACAATGTTGGTTGCGATTTCACGAGAAGCCTCGGCTGCCTGGCTAACATTATTTACGATATCATTCATACCTGAGGTAGCTTGACCAATATTCCCGGCAATATCCTGGGTCGTTACATTTTGCTCTTCTACAGCGGTGGCAATGGTATTTACAATATCATTGACCTTATCTATAACTGAGGAGATCGACTTGATCTCCCCGATGGTGCCGTCAGTCCCGGATTGAATGGCTTCGATTTTTTCTGAGATATCAGCGGTTGCATCATTGGTCTGTTTGGCCAACTCTTTAACCTCGTTGGCTACTACAGAAAATCCCTTACCTGCTTCTCCTGCTCGAGCTGCTTCAATGGTGGCGTTTAGGGCTAACAGCTTGGTTTGTTCAGCAATCTCAATAATGGTTTCAGTCACTTTGCTGATTTCTCTGGCTGAGAGACCAAGCTGGTCAACTCGCTCACTGGCAGTGGTTACACTTTGAACTGCTTCAGCCGTTATTTCACGCGCTTGTTCAGCATTTTGGGCAATTTCAGAAACAGTCGCTGTCATTTCTTCTGTTGCACTGGCAACAGAGTTCATATTTTCCTGTGAGTTCTGAGAAGACTGAGCAATAGAATCCATATTGGTGCTCATCTCATTAGCCGCAGCTGCTACCATATTGGATTGCTCGGCTATACTGCTGGAATTACTACTCATTCGGTTGGTCAAATCCTGAAGCGTTGTACTTACCATCCCAAGATTCTCGGTGCTCTGTTGAACCTGAGACTGGACCTCAATCCGCTGTTTATCTGATGTTGAGAGTGTATGAGCCACTTTGTTAAGGGTCTTGGCTAATTCACCAAGCTCATCATTCCTTGAAATTTTCAATGCTTCCGAGTAATCACCATCACCTATTGCTATAGCAGCCGCATTAATATCCAAAATGGGTGTTGAAATATTTTTTGCCAATAACACAGTGAAAGTGATTCCAACAGCCATCACCAGGGAAAAGATTAAAATCACCCATTTCATTCGAGAGGAAATCTGACTTTCTAACCACACATCTTCCATCTGGTAGACGCCAACACCGACGGTTTTCCCAGAATAATCTTTGATAGGAAATGTGCTGAGATAAACACCATCAAATTTAACAGATGTGCGTTCATGTGATCCCTCGCTCAGCATTTCCTCAGTCACTTTTTCAGTGATAAACTTATCAGAAGAACTGGCAAAGAAGATGAAGTTACCTCTACTTTTTTCCTGAATGTCCGAATTGGCAGCAACTTTTTTCTTGAATTTTGTAGCTATTTCAAGCTGGTTCTTCTGCATGTAAATCGCAAATTCTTCATGTTCATAGATACGTGATACCTTGAGCAGACTGGAAATTGACAGGAGCGTTTCTACAGATCCGTAATAATGGCCATCTTCAGCAAACACAGGTGCCAGGCCGCGGATTACAAAACCACCTCGGCCAACCTCGATGCCAGTGATAGGTTTATGATTTCTGGAAATATCCAGGATCGTATTACGGAAAGAGGAAAGATCATCTCCGCCACTTCCATCCCAAATTCTTAGCAGAGATTGAGCCGGGGGTAGGTGGAAGTGAACCCTGAGATTTCCTCCCGTTTGGGAATCAAATGCGGCTTTGTTCTTTGTCATGAATTCAGATAATTGTGAGATCACTTCATCATGAGGCTTACCAGATTCGTGAAGACGGTAAGCTTCTCTTGTTATTGCTGAACTCGCATAAATTGAGGCTATTCCTAAGGCTTTATTACTGATCTGTTCAATGTCATTTTCCATAGTCCCTGCATTAATCTGGGTGCTTCGAGCAGAGAGCTGGTCCAAAATGTTTGAGAAGGTGAAATAAAAAGTACTCACGAAAAGGATGATTGTGCCCAACAGAAGAATTGCGAATGGAATGGTAATTTTACCACGTAAATTTAATTGCAATGCCATGAACAATTCTCCTATCTTTTTTTGTCTTCCAGTATTGACGCCCCCGCAAAAAGTCCCTCTCGCCCGCCTGCGTATAACTTCGTGCGGGCGGGCAGAGCGCGCAGAGCGTTGTATTGAGTTCATCGAAATGACGCGATGTGTTGATATATATGGATTTAGGATTATTCACTATATGTGGTTGTATTTAATGGATTTAGGGCACATTTTATAAATTCTCAGATACTTCTAGCGGTTTCGTCAGTATTAAAATGCCGGTAAAAGATTCACCAGCCACAATGAGAATCCCAGTAAATGGGATCGTGATTTTTTCCCTGATTTTTAGATTGCTAAAAATTCTCATCCTGTGATCTCACTCACTGTATCTTTTGTTTTCGCCCTAATTATTCATTTGTGCGACCATCTCAGTGAGTTGATCGCCAGTACTCCCAATAGCAGCAGACGTCTGATTCAAATCATCAGCGGTCTGTTTGACCTGGCTGATATCAGAATTGACTGTAGCAATGTTAGATGCAATCTCCCGGGATGCTTCAGCAGCCTGGGTCACATTATTGACAATATCATTCATACCAGATGTAGCCTGACCAATATTTCCTGCAATATCCTGGGTGGTTACATTTTGCTCTTCTACAGCGGTGGCAATGGTATTGACAATATCATTCACTTTACCAATCACAGTTGAGATGGAGGCAATTTCTTGCACCGTTCCATCGGTTCCACTTTGAATAGCTTCAATTTTCTGAGAAATATCAGCTGTAGCATCATTGGTCTGTTTAGCCAGCTCTTTGACTTCGTTGGCTACAACAGAAAAGCCTTTACCTGCTTCACCGGCACGGGCAGCTTCAATTGTGGCATTTAGAGCCAGTAATTTGGTCTGCTCGGCAATTTCAACAATCGTTTCAGTTACTTTACTAATATCCTTGGCAGCTGTACCAAGATGATCCACACGTCCACTGGCGGTGGCTACATTCTGGACTGCCTGGTTGGTAATCTCGCGAGCTTGTTCTGCGTTTTGGGCAATCTCAGCTACAGTGGCAGTCATTTCCTCAGTAGCACCAGATACCGAGTTTAGGTTTTCCTGTGAGCCTTGGGAAGCCTGGGAAATCGTATCCATATTGGTACTCATTTCCTCAGCAGCAGCAGCCACCATGTTGGACTGGTCCGCAATGCTCCTTGATTTTTCACCCATATCAGTCGCAACAGCTGTAAGTTGTGAAACGGCAGAATTCAAATCACCCGTACTCAATTGTACCTGGCTTTGAACTTCCTGTTGTTGTGATTTATTTGATTGAAGCGTCTTGATGACGCCATTAAGGATTTGTCCCATTTGGCCAAGTTCATCTGTAGTATTAAGATCAACACGGGCAGAGAAATCGTTTTCACCGACCAGGTTCAGGGTGGTAACAAGCTTCTCAATAGGTTTAGTTAAAGCCATTAGCGTAAAATAGCCAAGTAGCATGGCCAGAATAATACCGACAAATACAGCGACGGTAATGATCGTTTCAATTGAACGTGCTGTAGCATGAAATTCTACGATATCATTTTCTGCTCCAAGGCTAGCGGATTCAATACCAGCCTGGATAAGAGGTTCTAATTTACGAATAGTCCCTCGGAATAAATAAGTATTGTTTTTGATTTCTTCATCAATACGGGCAATTCTATCCAATCCTTCTGCATAGGCTGATATAAGGCCTTTCAGTTCTCTGGTGGTCGAAGGACGGTATCCACTTTGATCAATATGTTTATTAATAGTGACAATTTCGGCGGCGTGTTGGTCCAGATATTTTGATGTTCCCTCCTGCAGATAATTTTTTTCATGCCGACGTAACATGAGCATGTCAATCTCCAGACGGCGTGAGTTCAACTGCTTTAGTCTGGTTTCCAAGTCATTAATATTTTTCCGAAGTTCACCGACAAGTCCTTTATCGCCTGCGCCTTTTTCCAGTATTTTTGATGTAACCACATGAAATGCAGTCACATATTCTCCAGCCAGCTGGGCAATGATACTCAGATTCTCATCTTCATCCTGACTAATGTGGAGTTCTTTGGCTTTGTCTGTCAGCTCTATAAGAGAATTTATCTGCTGTTCAACTCTGCCGATATCTTTTGCATCTTTGTGCGCGAGGAAATTTTTTTCATCGCGACGAGCCTGGAGCATGGTAATATCAATCTGCCGGTTGATATCCTTGAGTTGGAGGAAGTGTTCTATTGTGTGAGTACTTTTGCTGCTAACTCCAGAAATTCCCCACACCCCCCCAATACCAATAAGGGTAAGGAGTCCGAGTGCGCTCCCAAAGCTAAAAATTAATTTAAATTTTACAGAAAGATTATTAAACCAGGTCATAATTTATCTCCTTATTCCTTAAGTTTACGTAAAACATTATAGCTTAATCTCAAAAGCCAGGTTACTAGTGTGCGGATGAACTGCACTGTCTGCATACATTTCATAATGAAGATTAGGTATAATCTTCAATCCTTTACCTGGTGAATAGACAGCACCTGCGATAAAGAGGCTCTCGCCATTGTCACTTGTTTCAGTATCGGGATTGAGCAGATCGTAACGATTAAAAACCTCAAACCCCTTTGTCAGGCGATAGTTTGCATAGGCTGAGATCAGCTGTTCAGTTTTTCCCAACCTGGAATCGTTAAGTATGTTAAATTCAGCACCAACTCTTATACCATTCCCTGCATAAGTGCCAAATACTCCGGTAACAAGCTTGTTTTTCTTTTCTATGGTTACCGAATCAACTTCAAAATCGTAAGGTTCATATGTTTGAACAGCACCAAGCTGGAAAACATCCTTTTTCCCCACTTTTGTCTCACCATAGATGGCCTGAACCGAGATTTTTTTATGGGAGTCATCTTCAGAATGTTTATATCCGGCACCATCTAAGATCATGGTATTGAGATAAATGGCACGGGCTAAAGTTTTTGAATAAGCTATTCCCATATCAGCTGAACTGGACCATTTATTGTGATCCATGGCTGATTTTTCAATGGATCGATAGCCCCAGTTTTTCTCCTGGACATTGGAAACATTCATACTTTGTAGTCCAATGGTCAACTTTCCCATGGGAGATTTCCAGTCAACTTTAGCATATTTCAAATACACATTAAAAGGGCTGCTTTTCGTATCAATATCAGTTTGGAATTTGTAGCTGATACCTTCGGATAATTCACGTTGATAGCTGTAGGATACACGATGAAACCCAAAGCCATTTGCGGCATCATCAGCAGTGTCGTGGGAATAGTCGAAAAATACGAGTCCAGCGGTTTTTCCATCTCCTGCGAATGCCGTAACAGCCAGTAATAGTAAGATCAATAAGACCCTAGTAAAATGCTTCATAATAAACTCCTTCTTCTAATATTCGGCTTAAAACTATTTTCTTAAATTGCTTTATAATTACCCACCTTTATTCTTCTCAATTGAGAGCAGATTATGAATGTCTAGTATTGAAATAAGAGCAGTATCAGTTTTTAAAATGCCGGTAAAATATTCTCCGGTAACCCCTGAGACGTTTGAGGGGGGTGGTTCAATGAGCTTTGGGTCAGCTACAACAATGTCATCGATACGGTCTACCAGGAGTCCCATGTTTTCACCTTGGGATTCCACGATGACGACTCGCATTTTCTCGTTCAACTCTTTTTGCTTGATGCCAAATTTCTGACGGAGATCAATCACAGTGACAATCTCGCCTCGCAGATTAATGATCCCCCGGACATAATCGGGAGCTCCAAAAGCTTTGGTGATGTCAACATGCTTATTGATCTCCTGGACATCGGCAATATCAAGACCACAGGAAATATCGGCGACCTGGAAAATGGTTAGTTCTTTGGCAGTATCATTTTGAGTCGTATTCATAACTTGGTCCACCATTATTTTAGGGCGTTTTACCGCAGAGTGCGCGAGGGCGCAGAGTTATTAAGGGTTTAATTTGTGCTGTTAACATGTTATCCAGGCTTGCAATAATTTGTGCGATGGCAGGAACTTTCTCCCCCCTGGGGAGATGTCCGTAGGACAGAGGGGGTGGATCCTTGAGCACTAGATCTGTGTTTCATCTGCCTGCCCAGCGGAGCTTGTAGAGCGAAGAAGGGTGGCACAAACATCACTCTCATGATTTTCCCCGACCATGCTCCAAATAATGCCCAATTCTCTCAATCAACTGTTCCCGGTCCAGTTTGATCAGGTATTCATCCAACCCAGCCTCAAAGCCTCTAGTCTCGGCCATCTCCCCGGCAACTGATGTACATGCAAGGATAGGCAGAGTATCCAAATCAGTGTTCTGGCGTAGATTCTTAGTCATTTCAACCCCATCCATATTGGGCATTTCTATGTCTGTGAGAATGAGACTTATTTCACTCGCATGTTCCTCAAAGACGCGAATGCCATCAACCCCATCCTCAGCTTCCAAAATCTCATATCCCGCATCATTTAAAACTGACTTAAAGTGACTACGGAAGAATTCGGAATCCTCTACAACCAGGATGTAGGATTTATGGGCATCTTCTGCCGCAGGTATTGAATCGGAGACCGCTACACGTTGAGGTACTGGCGTAGCTTCCGGCTCAGGAGTTACCAGGCCATATAAATCTAAAAGCATGGTTGTTTGTTCCATGATCCGTGCTGATCCCAGGATACCACGTTGACGGAAAGTCTGGTTGTCGATTTCAACTGAGATATCTATGGCATCAACAATCCCGGAAACAATAATTCCAACTTCCCGGCCACCTTGTTGAAACACAATAACATAGGGCCATTCTACATCTTCAATATTGCCAACTTTTGCTGTATCCTCTATTCGGAAAAGTAGCAGGTTTGCACCACGATATTTAATGGAGAGTTGACCACCAGGCGATTCGATTTCACTTCTATGTATTTTTTCAAGCCTGGAGACCAGACCAAGAGGAATAGCAAAATATTCTGTTGCAGCATTGCGGACAATAAGCAGGGACTGAGCATGCTTATTACTATCAACCTTTTTAGCAATGATCTTATCTTTGGCAGTATCCTTGACAGACCTTAGCGACATCATGTTGCTGATGCCAACAATATCAAGAATGAGTGCTGACTTTCCATCTCCCAGGATTGTTGCTCCAGCGTAAGCCTGTACATCACGAAGATGGTAGCCCAGCGGTTTTACAACAATTTCTTCCGAGTCCAATAGTTCATCAACCACCAAGCCGTAATTTATATCACCGGCATTTACAACAATAATATTAACAGCACTTTGTGATGATCCACGACGATCAGTGGGTTCTGAACGGTTTTCAGAATCCTGACTCTCTGCCTCTTCACCTACGATTGCATCTTCGATAGTTTTTGAGCGACGATCATGAATGATTTCTCGTTTATCCTCTACTTTGTTGCCAGCATTATTGATAAACATTTTTGGCATTCCGAGGATTTCACTCAGACGCAACAGGGGCAGGAGCTCATTCCTCAGGCGGATAACGCTGGCATTGTCAACCTTTTCAATCCGCTTTTTAACCTGTTCCGGGGGAATGCGAACCAACTCGACCAAATTGACTTGAGGAATGGTGAAACGTTCATTTCCGGTGGCGACTATGAGACTTGGAATGATGGCCAGGGTGAGGGGCAGTTTAACGCGAATGGTGGTTCCTACACCAACTGTTGAATTAATATCGATGGTACCACCCAGCTTGGTGAGGTTAGAATTTACCACATCCATACCCACACCTCGTCCAGAGATATCGGTGACTTCTTTCGCCAGGGAGAAACCAGGTCGTAGAATTAGTTTAACCAGTTCACTATCTGACATTTCCTTCACTTCGTTTGCTGTGAACCACTCCTTCTCAATGGCCTTCTCAGCGATACGTTGAGGATCAATACCACCACCATCGTCAGTAATTTCAATAATTACCTGACCTGCTTCATGATAAGCATTTAAATGAATCTTGGCGGGAAGTGCTTTTTCGGATTGACGGCGAACATCTGGCATCTCAATACCGTGATCTACAGAATTGCGGACTAAATGGGTCATGGGGTCAGCAATGGATTCGACGATAGTCTTATCCATCTCAACATCTTTTCCTTCGATCTCCAGCTCAATTTCCTTGTTGAGGTCTTTGGACATATCATGCACAATCCGTTTGAACTTATTGAACACAGTTCCAATAGGCTGCATTCTTGTGTTCATAATTGCAGTTTGGAGTTCGGAGGTAACCAGGTCTACCCGTTGACTTGATTTCTCAATTTGATCCTGGTTATGACCACCTATTGATTGCAACAATTGATTCCGGGTAAGCACCAGCTCTCCAGCCAGGGTCATGAGTTCATCAAGCACCTTAATATTCACACGAAGACTTCCAGTTTGGGCACTTGCAGCCTTTGGTTTTGATTTGTTAGCTGATTTTGCTGGAGTAGCTTTTTTTGCTGCAGGTTTGGACTTAACTGCAGGTTTCTCTTTTACAGGCTCAGGTGTGGGTATAGCAGGGGGGGGGGCAATTACTTCTGGTGCATCAGTTTTAATAGCTTCCTCCTCAACAATAGAATGGAGTACATTGTTTTCGTCAAGTTGATAGATTCGTTCAGCGGGAAGCTCCATGATGGAGTCAATTATATCAGGTCCCACAATGCTGGCAAACAAAATGCACATAGGCAAGATTATATCATCACCCATTTCATCCAAAGTTCCAACAGCACTTAGGTCTAACTCTTGTTTAATAATGCTGCCGGTATCTTCGAGTTCTTTGACAAACTCTAGATAATTGTGACCTTTGCGTTCGATATCACGCACCATATCAAAAATTGCGAAGTAAATTTCATTACCACCCTTTTTGAATTGGGAAAGATCCAAAGTTGGGATACTTATTGAGTCATCACTGTTAGGTATCTTGATATTGATATCACCTTCAGATATTGCTTGTTGCACTTCTTTATCTTCTGATAGGCTGTCGTCTAGTTGTTTGAGAGTATCATCAATTTCGATCTCATTACTTTCCAGGGCATTTTCCAGCAGGTGTGCCAGACGATCAGTACCAGCGAGTAAGACGCTGATAATATCTCCTGTGGGAACCAACTCACGGTTACGGATCATATTCAAGATGTTTTCCATCTTGTGGGAGAGTTCTTTGATATTTGTCAATCCGACAAAACCGGCTCCACCCTTGATGGAGTGGATTGCCCGAAAAACTTTATTTACAAGATCATCATCAATGTCCGCCCCCGCTTCCTCTATATCAAGAAAGTCAGTTTCAAGGCCGTTGATATTGTCGGTTGATTCTTCCAGGAATAATTCTAGAATTTCATCATTCTCAATAGGAGCCACGTTTACCTCCGAAGCTGTTTATTGATTGTTCAATACTTTTAACGAAAACAGGGATCTCGATTTTCCCTGGTTTGAGGAATATCCCAAAATAGAAAACCCAATTCGAACTTCGAATTGGGCTAAAAAGGTTTGTAGTAGGGTCTAGTGTCATGTCCAATCACATCGTTTGATCGGGTTAGCTGATATTCAGAAACTCGATAATCCCCATATTGGAGAAGAGCTGAGTTAAATCAGCTGAGAGATTAATAATGCTAAATTCGCCATCGGATTGACGGACGGAATTTCTGGTAGCTACCAGAACCCCTATTCCTAATGAGTCGATCAAGGTAACTTTGGCAAGGTCCAATCTAATTTGCAGTTGACCACTTTTAATTAACTCAGAAAATTCTCGTTTAAGCTCGTAAGTGGCGTTTCCAACAATATCAGCTTCGGGTGTAATAGTGACGGGCGTCGTGCTCATGGTGCGTTCTCCAGCTGTTATTTTTCAAAGTTGTCCCCGAATAAAAAATCCAGGAAAATGTTCATCAGACGATATGTCTCAAATCATGTGCCACAGAAACCAGGTAGCTATTCCAGGAATCGAAGCATAGCTACTATGAGCGTCGTTTTGTTAGAGAAAATCTTGAGGAAAATATTTTTATTTTCAGAAAAGTATGGACTGATAATGTATGCAGAAAGAATAGCCCAGTCAGGTATCAACAGGTGCGGAAGTGATAAATATAGAGTTACCCCTATTTATTCTAAAAAACTGAACCAAGTTTCGATTACAATAGGTGTCTCTTTATGAGGAAATATTTGCCGTATGACAAGTAAAGTATTCCTCCAGCTTTGGATATACTATTTAGTGTCCGTCTCTAAACTCTTTTTCTACAACGAAACAAACGGAATTTACAAAGATATTCATGGTTCGTTGTGGAAAACTGTAATAGTATCTGCATAATACCAATTGCAGTTCTAAAGTGTTCATTAAATTCAAAACATCACCCTACACTTTGCAAGTTAC
>JAYEKW010000102.1 GCA_034716895.1 Candidatus Neomarinimicrobiota bacterium | reverse complement strand
TGTTCTTTTCCCCGCTAACTGCGTTAAATATTGTTACTATAGCTAGGGCTATGGTAACAATATTTGCCTTGTTATCGAAAAAAATCCCCGCGACTTTTTGCACATCTCATGCTTAACATAACACTAGGAGGTTTTATACATGCCAGATCAATTTATCACCTGATGAGCCTGGTGATCTTTGATATCCTTCCTCATATCATGTACTGAAGAACAAGAGTCACCTGAGATCACTGATCCTCTGGATAATTATCTGGATTACATAGCTCGGAGATAAACCAGAATCAGTTTAGCTAAGCATCAAGTGCTATTCAACCCTACTGGACTCGATGGATGCTTTGATCTCAGCAAATCGTTCTTCTGTCAGATCGTAGTAATAAAACGGGATCAGGCTTAACAGAAAGAAAAGTGCTGTGCCCAGACAGACTATGAGGCGAACTCCCTGAGCAACGGAGTCGGGTTGTTCTACTCCATTTGAAAACCCGGACAGGGATAAAGTAAATCCTACCAAACTGGGACCGAGCGCATAAGCTGTCTTCTGTCCGCTGGCCCAGATACCCGAGAAAACCCCTTCCCGCCTCAGTCCTGATTGGAGCTCATCATATTCAATGGTATCCGGAAGCATGGAAAAGGGAAAGAGTTGGAAGCTTGAAAATCCAATCCCCAATAAGAACATTTGCACAAAGAATACTCCTGGTTGAGAGGGTGGGGTGAGCAGGAGGGAGATCAGCATAACGGCCAGGATTATGATACCAATAGTATAGGCTTTTAGCTTTCCCATCCGGATCCCAAACCGAACCCAGACAGGCATAAATATGATGGCCGTGATGAATAGGATCGCCGTCACGAGCCCCACCGAGCTTTCCGACATCCCCATCACATATTTTACATAATAGATCAACCCGGCCATTAAGATGCCGGCAGCCAGGGATTGGAGGAAATACATGGTGGCTAATAACTTGAAAGGGGTATTGCTAAAAGCAATCCGGACTTGTTCACCGATTTTTATGCTTTGTTTTCGAGGAGGGATGGTTCTTACACCACGGGTACCCCAAAAACCAGCTAAGCTGAAAAGGGTGATCAGTATGCCCAACACCAGACCCATGAGTTTAAAACCGGCTGCTCCCCCACCCCCCAGTTCTACCAGGGGCATGGCCAAGCCACCGGCCAACAGAACACCTATAATCGCGCCCACCATGCGGAAGGAGGTTACAGATATCCGCTCATTATAGTCGTCAGTCATCTCGGCAACCATGGCAGAATATGGGATATTATAGACAGTGAAAGCGATACAGCTCAGGGCAAACATAAAACCGACCCATACCGCTGTTGTAAATTCTGACTGGGTCTGAGGGGCAATAAAGAGCAGGGCGAAGATCAACCCAAATGGCAGGGAAGCATACAGGAGATAGGGTCGTCGTCGTCCCCAACGAGATCGGGTGATATCAGAAAGACCACCCATAATGGGATCCGATACTACATCCCATAGTTTGGGTAGCAGCAGTACCAGGCCCGCCAGGGCTGGTTCAATATTCAGCACATTGGTCAGGAAGAATAGCAGGAACATTCCAGTAGAAACGATAAAGATATTGCTGCCAATATCCCCGAAACCGTAGCCAATCTTTTGACTCAAAGGTAGTTTTATGCTCATGGTAATCCTCTTTTTGTGGCGTATGTTTTTAATAAAAAGGGCTCAGGATCCCAAAATTGGGAGAACGAATAATAGGAAAAGAACCCAAAAGATGAATCGTTAATTCTAAAGTAAGCTGACATTAGAAATTCTGGAAGAAGATAATTTACGCGAGATAGTTATGTGGGCTGTAAATAACAGCTGATCCGACTTCATAATTTTACACCATGACCCAATGGTGAAAAATTCGCAAAAAAGCTGGGTTTTGTTGAAACTCTTTTTGGATCGCCTATTACAATAGTTTTGGAAGTCCTAAGAGCGCCGACTATTTTATTTAGCTTTTGGTCAATTGGTGTATTCCAGATCCGTAATTCCAAATTGACAATTCGCAATTGAAATAGGGCCCATAGCTCAATTGGTTAGAGCGCCGGACTCATAATCCGTCGGTTCGCGGTTCAAGTCCGTGTGGGCCCACCATCTAAACCCCTTGTAATTCATAGAGTTACGAGGGGTTTTTCATTTTGCCAGTTTTCCGAGTAATCTATCCAATAGGGACAAATTGGGACACTTAGGGACATGGAGTGGGCACAAAGTGGGCACAGTTTGAAGGTGGATTGGATATATCAACTGGATAGAAAACATTGAGTTACAGTCTCTAAGGTTGACGGATAGGGATAGTTTTGATTTGTTGGGCTGAGCAAAAAAAAACGCCCACACAAGGCAGGCGTTTAATTTATCGAGTGAACAATGAGAACTAAAGGATTGAACCAAGAGCTTCTACTCCATCTCGCAGGTTCTCATCTATGAGATGTGCATAGTGAGTTTCGGTTACTGTCACTGAGCTATGTCCAAGGATCTTGGAAACAGTGAAGATGCTCACTCCTTGCTGCACAAGTAAAGATCCAAAAGTACGACGGAAGGTGTGAATGTTAGCATCTTTGATCTTGGCCTTCTCATAGTATTTCTTCACTTTCTTAAGCGTGTAAGAGTATGTAAGTGGAAAGGGAACATGGAGTCCTTTAATCTCAGATCGTCTTTTGAGGATCTCAAACACAACTTTATCCATGGGGACAAATCGAACTTTGTCCTTTTTCCCAACAATCCTGAGCCGTTTCCCAACAAAGTCTACATTATCCCAAGTGAATCGTTGCTCCAAGATCTCTTCTCTACGAGTTCCTGTATGTAAGTAAACTTGCACCAGATCGTAGTAATCTTGATCATTAGCTTCACGTATGACCTTTAAAAGACTCTCAATCTCTTTCACCCTGAGAAACCGAATAGATATCGGCGGCTTAGGTGGAGGATTGAGTCCCTTCATAGGGTGAACTTCAATAAACTTGTGAGTGATCAGGACATTGAAGAATGCCCGGAGTGTTCGGAACTCCAAACCCACAGTCTGCGGGCTAAGCTTGCAATCCTTCAGTCTATAATCGAAGTATTTTGTCATGTCGCGAGTGGAAATATGACGTACTCTAATACCTCCGAGGAAGAGTAGAAATGCGTTAAGTACGATTTGTTCTCGCTCAATCGTCTTTGGCTTATTTTGCGATTGTTCCTTCGTATAATCTATTGCTTCACTGAGGAGTATATTTTCAACTGCTCTGGTTTCAAGCCCACTTTTAATTCGGGTCTTCTTATATTCTATCTCAGCAGCCATACGATCTGCAGTTTTGCGGTCGGTATACACTTTTATTCGACGACGAGTACCAGTTGAATC
>JAYEKW010000101.1 GCA_034716895.1 Candidatus Neomarinimicrobiota bacterium | reverse complement strand
CCAGGACGTTGTGGGACATAAACTGATGGATAGGGGTGCTCATATTTTTTGCATGACCAGTTCAGGTGGTCACACTGCCTGGCCCAACTATGGAGCGGTTTCAGCCGCCAAGGCCGCTATTGAAGCACATATCCGTCAGATTGCTCTTGAGTTAGCGCCTAAGAAGATTGCCGCTAACGCTCTTCGTGCCGGAGTAACTGATACTCCCGCCTTACGTAAAATACCGGGCAATGAGCAAATGATAGCCCGGGCTTTACAAAGCAACCCCGGCGGTCGCTTAACGACTCCGGAAGATGTGGCTGATGCAGTCCTGACCTTTGCCGGTATGAATACCTGGATCACTGGAAATATTATTGGTATCGATGGTGGCGAGGATAACGCGGGGTAACTATTACTGTGACGGCAGTTAAATGTACGTGATTTGTATATACGTCGACTCCGCTCAGTAAAACGCGACCTCGTCTCCCTGAGCGGGGTAAGCCTCTGCTTTTTTAGAACCTCGGATTCACAATATTATTGTAGATCGAACCGAAGGTGTAGCTGATTCCCATTGACCCCCTATATTGGTACTGGGTGGCCAACTCCTGCCGATGTAGCAGAATCTCTTCCTGAGTGGCCCCACCAGCCGGCAGTCCCAGCTGATCACGGATCATGGCATAATTACCATCCAGGGTGAGGGAAAAACCTTTAAACAATTTGAGAGAGACCTCACCATCAAGATCCAGGCGATTCTTGCTGATATCGTGGAGATAGTGTGATCCTGTAAGTTCCAGATTCGCTGAACCCCAGGACTGTTTGATGGAATATTCAATTTCCAGGGATTGAGCCAACAGTGATTCATCCGTTTTATCGTAAATGGTAATTTCGTTGTAGTAATTCAAGTCGTATCCCACTTGATATTTAAACCTGAATTCACGCCGGGTTGATTGACTATAGGGAAAAATATTATATTCAATTGTTGGATTGGCGTAAAATGACCGTTCAAGATTGGAATAACTACTGGCACTGATACCGGCTGATATCCCAGCGGAAAAATGATCAGAGACACTTTTCACCAGTAAAGCGTACACCCCCTTGCTGCGACTATAGCTGGCGTAGGTTGAACTGTCATAGGTGTAGGTATCTTCATGATAATTACCATGCAAACTGATCCTGATCTTCCAGGCCTCAGTCACTCGATTTGCTGAAACATTGCCCCAGAAATTCATGGATTGATAGGTCGACTGCCCATTGAGCCAACCTCTCATGCTGGCTTTAAAAACCCAGTAATCCCACCGGTCTTCAGGCTGTTCGAGGATTTTACTCTGTTTAAAGGAAACACTAAGATTTTGGGCTAAAGGTGTATGCGTCAGATAGCGAACCAAACCAAGTTTCAGCCATTTCAGGTTGGTCTGTCTGACGTCGTCTTTAGACATTTCCTGGTTGGTCACATAAACTAAAGTGTCCTGCATCCCTTTGAACTTGTTACGCCCTTCCAGGGAGAGTGTGTGAGCATGTCCATTGCTGCCAGTGGATTCGCGAGTGATCATGATGAATATATCGGCATCTCTGTGATCGATGACATAATTAACATAATCCAATTCAGACCGGATGTGGCTCATATCACAGGAATGGCAATCAATGTACAGGTTAGGAACATCATTTTTGGTTACTTCTTGAGAATCTACCTGTTGTGCCTGCGCCAGGCTCACTAACGAAATCAGAATTAAAAAACATGTCCGCATGTACTGTTTTTCCCTATTGATAAAAGTGAGATTAACTTCAATTTAGAATTCCAGTTTCACTTCCAAATATGCTATGGAAGTCATAATAACTCGATTTAGTAAATATTCATTTTCTGTGAGGATCGCATTGATCACTTAACGACTTGAATCCACATTTATAATTTCCACCAGCGCCAGAGCATCAAAGATATCCAAGTGTCCGTCTGAGTTCAGATCAGCCCTGGTGAACTGGTCAGCATCTGGATCTTCGATAAACACGACATAGTCGATCAATTCTGTAAGGTCAATAATATTAACCTGGTAGTCTCCATTCACATCGCCCGATGGAGGAGTACCATTGATCACCTCTAAATTAATGTTGATCTCCATTTCAGACTGATTGCCGGCATTGGAGCTAAGCAGCAACGGCACAGAAAAGAGACCTGGCTCAAGATTTCTTGTATCAATATTAACTGGAAAGTGTCCGGTTTCACCTGGTCCGATCATACCTGACCAGTTATTTACAATCAACCAGTTTGAGCGTCTGCTGATCCGGATAGCATCACCTTCATCAATGTCGTTGGGAATATTATAGTAAATGAGAATTCCATCGTTTTTCCAGCTATTCTGTATGCCTACTGTTGAGACAGTACGGGCACCTTCCATCTCCAAATACTGAAAAATAATATCTCCGTTAACCACCAGGATCAATTGGAAAGTGTGAAAATCCGATGTCCCGAATTTGGGAAAGTTATCCCAGGTCACGATGGCGGTATCAACACCATTACTCCAGAAATAGGGTACTCCCTGGATACCATCATCATTATTGAGATCATCCCACCAGGGCGCGATCAAAGCCGCCGGAGCTGCCCCATTGGGTAGGGGTAAATTATTCCAGGGGTGTTCAGTGCTCTCAAATGAGATCGTTCCATTGCTGCTAAAATAGAATTCGGAATACATCCTGGAATAAAAAGGAAACTCAAATCCGATCTCAAAAGGACCAATAGAAGTATCATCCGGATCTCCTGGATAGGCGACTTCATTGGCTGGCTGGGAAATGTTCTGCCACACAAATAAGGGGCCATCCTGGTCATCCTGATCATGCCAGATATAGTCGTACAGGTCTCTGATTGTTTGAGTGTATTCATCTCCCGGTGGTTCGGATCCACCTTTATAAACTTCAATTCCTGCTAGCGGGTTTGGAACTGGTTCACGATCGGGTTCATCCAGTGGCTCCACACTGTATATCAGGGTTGACCCACCACTATTTGTGATGGCTATGGAATCGCTTGCCTGAGACCAGGGATTCAGGATAAAATCCAAACTGAATTGGCTCAGACTGATTTCCGGAGGTGGGTATCTCAAGCCACGTTCTGTGGTAAAAAGCAGCGCTTGACCAGCATGCAGTATACCCACACTGGTCTCGGTAATATTGTTGTAACTGACTTGAAGTCCTGTAGTATAATCGGGTGATTCAATACCCGTTGTTGAAAAATTTGCAAAAGTGTCCCAATTATGGTAATCCTTGAATTGCATCTTGATCAGATTATCTCCAGTGCTGGTGGGATAGCTGTCAGTACTATAGATAATAACTTGAAAATTGAGGTCAGAATTGATCTGCATGTTTCTCAGTCTGCTCCACTCAATAATGATCTGGTCGTCAGTTGAACTGAAGCTCACACCACCAGGCTCGGTGATCAAGTCATCCCAGAAGGGAGCGATCATGGCATTGGGTCCTGAGGCAGACGGAATGACCCGGTTGTAAAAGCTGACCTCCGGTGAGGATCCCAAAGCCACCCAGCCATTTGAACAGATCGTCATGATTCCATAAGTTTGACCGTAATAAGACACAGGAAAGGGCAGCTCGACCTGGGCGGTCTCATCATCCTCTTCATATTCATCAGAAATGGGCAGCCTGACTCCAGTTCCTCCCAGATCAGGATCGATCTCCAGCCAGTCGTATTCAGGAACCATTGAATAGGAAATATCCATATCATCAAAAACCCGGTAGCCATAGGCATCCGGCAAGGACGGTGTAAAGCGGTTGAGTTGCTCGATGGTAATGGTAGTATATAAAGTATCATGCCGTCCGGTTAGATCACTGACAAACCCCAGATACAGGTTCTCCCCGGGGAATATCTGATCTGACAGGATCAGCAACGTTTCATTTTCTGTTGTCATGACCTCATCAATGCCAATTGCCGGACAGTTAAGCACAGAGGAGGCACTCCAGGCCAGGGGATGTTCCAGTAAGGTCAGGTTGTTTGGCAGACAGGGCTTGCCACCAGCGTTCTCCACAATCAGCCTGAAGACGACTGAATCACCTGCTATCAGCTCACCAGACATTATCTCTACATCAACGATGGAAAGTTCAGGAGCCTGGATCGGATAACTATGTTGCCAGCTCCAGCTTTCCGTAGGTGTTGCCACGTCCAGAACAAGATGAACGGTCTCACCATGTCTGGCATCAGCACTGATCACGATGTTGAAAATATCAGGCAGGTCCACCGATGCACCTGATTCAAAAGCCTCCAGTACAACCACTGAATCTGATATGACGCAATTCTCTTCTGAGCTGGATAATGTGAGGGTTAATTCGCTTATAAGATCTGTATTATTTACCAGGGTGAGATTTAAGCCCTGTGACTCCCCGGCCTCCAATAACCCGTCAGGACTGATACCCCAGTTGCTGCAACTTACCGGATACTCTGCCGTTGATATGGGGATATCCTCCAGAACTGGATTCAGATCGGCACCCGTAACCGTCAGGGTCAGACTTGTTTCTGCTCCAGGAGTAAAGGGTAAATTGACCAGACCTGCTGCATCCGTTCTAGAGCCAACAGCATTTTCAGCATTTAAGAGGAATACATAAGCCTCGGGAATAGCCAGGCCATCTTCATTCTGGACTGATACGGTAACATGGTCATCACTCTGATTTAATACAGGGGGGTATTCAACCACAATAACTTGAGGTGTGTCAGTCCACACGGCCATTCCGGGGTCACCCAGAATATTGTAGATATTTTGGTAATATTCAGCGGACTGTCCATACGGCATATACTCACTCTGGTAATAGTTACGCCAGAGTTCCAATTTGGCATGCCAGAGAGCTGGTCCAAGTTCATGCAGATCCAGGTCAAAGATGGCCGAGTAGAGAGCGATATTGATCACATTATTGAATTGAGTATGGGTATGTACTTCACTGGGACCGATAAAAGCTACGGCTCCTTTGGGTACATTTGGAGTACCGGCCCGAATCCATTTTTCACCAAAAACAGGATCTACGAATGAAGCATAGTTGCCACCACCGCAAACGATGCTGGTTACGATGGGCAGTTTAAAACCATTGTGCAGTAGGTCAATATCCGAGTTGTAATAGTAGGGACCGATCCAGTGATCCCAGGCTCCCAGTCCCCGGTAATTCACGAAGCCGAGCCCGTTATTGATGGGATTGCTAATGTAACTGAGGCTACTCTGCATGGGATAATAGGCAGTGTCAACCTGAGTGAAACCGTTGTCCATGAGTTTGCGGCTGACCCAGTTATCGGTATGCTGGGTTGAGGCGGCAGCAGTGATTGTACAGATCATCAATGCTCTTTTAAACCAACCCGGGTCATTCAGATATGGTTGACGTTCGTAGTGTAGGATCTTGTTGATCACCGTGATCAATTCACTATAAGTATCCACAGACAGACGACCGATCCAGGCTTCCGGAAAGCTGTCATCTCCATCCAGTAAGACATAGGGATGATCAGTGACCAGAGCTTCATTTTCGGGGTTGTAAACATAAAATCCACCAATACCGCGATCCTCATCACCAATAAGCAACACATAGCGAGGTGGATCTTCCCAGGTATCATAGGCACTTTGAATAAAAGCTTTAATATCAGTTGGGGTTTGACCGGCCTCATTGGTACTGACCACTGTCACCGGATGCCCTTTGCGCTTTTTCCAGGTCACCAGCGTTTGTAAATGTGGTTCAAAGGTGGGAGGTGTAATGATCAAATAGTGTCCCAACCGCTCATGGATATCGTTGTCCGGGATCACGGAACGGATACTTCCAGTTTCACCCACCAGATCGAAAGCTCCACCAGTTACTCCTGATATCTGAATGCTCAGTTTTTCAGGAATACGGATCTTTTGCTGACCTCGATTTAGTTTTAAAGGGTTAATGGTTAAGGGAAGATAGGTTTGTCCCAGCATTTTGACTGGACTTCCCAGTTTAACCGAAAATGTCGGCTCGGATCGCTGGGTTGACCAATCGTAGTTTGAGATGCTAAGCGGAGAATCAGCTTCATAATGAGCTGGAGGGGTCTCTTTCAGCAATATAGATGAGACCTGATAGTTACCCTCTGATAGAATCGAGCAGACCGGGTTATCCATGGTCGAAACCGGTATCAGTTCAGTAATCAGGGGCAGCGCAGGGGCACCGGCCTGACCAACAAGGCCGTAGCCTGCTTCATGAAAACGCTGGGGATCTGCCAGCAGATCTAACCATTGCCGGGCTTGGATATGCGTAAAATCCAGAGTCACGACAATTCCTTGAGAATAGGTTTTCAGCTCGATCTTTGGTCGTAGATTTTCTAAAGCAAACGAACTGGATGTGAGCATGACGAGCAGAAAACCACAGAATTTGAGGAGCTTATTGTTCTGGTGATCCATTTTGCTCATTGGCTTTAGTGCAGGGTTACAATTTTTCCATCATTTTGTTTTTGCTAAGATTGATATTGGCTACTGTCCGGCTGGTTAGATTGCCCATTCTACCTATTCAATTATGCTTGGCAGATAGTATCAATTATAAACTAACTGGAATCAAGGTCTAATCAACATTGAGGACTAACGTTTCAAATACGACCTGGCTTACCTGGCAATGATGGATAAATTTTATCTAAGGGTTACCACCTTTATGACATCACTAAACTGTCCGGCCTGGATCCGGGCAAAATACAGGCCTGTACTTATAGGGTTACCCCCATCGTTTACCCCATTCCATTGGATATCGTACCAGCCGGCGACTTGGTTACACTTCACCAGCTCTATGATTTCATGCCCCATCACATCATAAATAATGATGGACACATCAGATGCTTCCGGTAAACCATAACTTATGGTAGTAGTGGGGTTAAAAGGATTGGGAAAGTTTTGTTCAAGTATGAATTGCGTCGGAATATTGATCCGTTCTACAACTTCGACAACACTGGTCAAGGTTGCTGTGAGAATCGGGACTTCAACATTCCCATTCAATTTGAAATCTTCAAGGATCAGTTGAGTTGTACTATTCGTTTCAAAATTTTCATTGACATAAAAATGAGCAACAGCAAAAATGGAATCTGTTTCGACACTCCCGGTGGAAGCACCTGCAAATTTTATCAGTCCATTCTCTGATCCTATTTCAATTGAAAAATCAGAAAATGCTGCCGGCCAGATTAAAGAATCTCCGGTGAGACTTAAAATCTCAGAATTGTAATGAAGAGCCCCTTCAAATGAGAAGAGATTGGCTCCATTGATCAGCTTAATTGGAATATCCACAAACACCCCTGCTTCAACCCCAACATCATCGATGCTAACCTCACCTGAAGCCATATACGCCTGATCCGAATCATCAACCGGTAAGGTGTCAAACAAGTTAGCAACATATTGGGAAATAATGGATGCATCCCAGGCAGAAACGAGGCTATCGAGATTGACATCAGCATTTAGCTGCTGAGCCGGGGTTAAGGTAATCGATCCAGCAAGATGACTTAAAATCAGAGTGGCATCAGCTGTCGATATCTCCCCGTCCTGACTAACATCACCATAAACCAGGGAACTAGCGACATTGACCCAGCCATTACGAACATCAAGATCCAGCTCTACATCATCAAGTCTTAGTTCCTCAATGGCAAGCATAACACTCTGCGGCGTGAGCGTATCGGGGATGGCAAATTGAATCCTGAAAAGGATGCCTTCATCTGATAGCGGCGTTAATCCGGATGCATTGACAATCAAGGCGGAATCCGTGGTCACGGTTGAAACCTGCCAGTCATCGGTTCCCATCATTGTACTTGATATTTCAAGCTCGAGATATTCCAATGAATTTTGAAATCCGGTGATATTTAAACTCAATGTGGTAAAGGCCGAGGTGGTATACAGGCCAGAATGAACCGCGACACTTATGGTATCTCCCTGAAGTGCTTGTGCAGAATCGACTCTTAGAAATTCGCTGGCAACATCATTTCTGATAACATAAACACCATCAGTCAGATCAGCCAGGTAGGCCAGATTATCTTGGGCATAAACCTGTACCCCCACTCCTCCTGTGTTGAATTCTCCGGCCTCAACCGGGTTATAGGGGTCAACTATGTCAATGATCCCCAAACCGTTCAAATAATCTGCGATATAGGCATATTGATGACTGACGGACACACCATAAGCTTTGCTGAGATAATCGGGATTATCGTATGATCCGGTTACAAAGGGATTCTCCGGATCGGTGATATCAACAATAATGAGACCGGATGAGTAAGCTGCCAGGTAGGCATGATTGCCAACGACATCAACATCATAAAATCGATTATAGCTAAAAGATCCGCATAGAATGGGACTACCTGGATCAGAAACATCCAGAATTTTGAGCCCGTTATAGCAGGCAGCGTAGGCGTACCCATTTTGGACATCAACAGAGTATACCGATTCTCCTGTAATAGCAAAACTCACTTCAGACGGGTTTAGGGGATCGTTGACATCAACAATTTTCAGTCCTGCAGTAATATCTGCCAGATAAGCGTAATTCTGGTGAATCGTGACATCATTCAGGGTACCGTCTATTGAATATCTATTAACCTCCACTGGGGATGATAAATCGCTAATCTCAAAGATAACCAGTCCACTATCCCGATCAGCAAGATAGACATAGTTGTCAAAGACATCGATCCCGAAGGCATTCCCACCATAATCAGAGCTACTGACAACCGCCATCTCAGTTGAATCTGACGGGGCGAGAATGGTAAGCCCATCAAGGCCATTGGCCACCAATACATGCTCCCCCCTAATGGCTACATCTTTTGATTTTGCGCCAGTATCAAGATTTCCAACGGCTACTGGAGCAGTGGAATCAGTCACATCATAAATGCAAACACCATTCCCTCCATTAGACAGATACATAAGACTATCCTGCACAGTCAGGCTCCATGCTGTACCTCCTGGATATATGGATGAGGAGAGGGTCGGATTCAATGGGTCAGCTATATTCACAATACTAAACCCATCATCTTTCTCAGCGATATAGGCATAATCTCCTGCTACATCCACATGCCAACCGCGATGGGAGTTTTGGACATCTGCCACTGCGATAAGTGAGTCCGGATTCGATACATCGATCACTTGCAGACCATAACCATAAATGGCTATGTAGCCGTAGTCACCACTAACATCAAACCCGTAAGTAAGCGTAGGAACATCATACGAACCACGATCAATGGGATTATTAATATCTGACAGATCAAGTACGCGTATAAACGATCCCACAGAGTAGGCAAAATGATCTTGGAAAATAATACCATGGGTTCCAAATGTATCTGAAAAATATATTTGAGCAAGGCTTTGGGGGTCGCTAATATCCACTATCTCAAGTCCACCTCCGTAATAGCCAAGAAAAGCATAGTGGTCATAGATGTCAACAGTGCCAATACTAATACCTTCCTGATATACCGTAATTTCTGTGGGATGTTCCGGATCTCCGATATTGATCACTCTCAATCCTCCAAAAGAGTTGGCAATAAATGCATGATCATCTACAATAGCTATATCCAATACCAGCGAGGGTAGAGTTATCGAACCAATTATGGTGGGGTTATCCAGATCAGAGAAATCAACGATCTGAAATATCGCTCCCTGGCCCACATAGACCGTATCGCCCTCAGTGACTGTCACCAGGCACCGTCCATCTGCCCAACGATTCAGGAGAGTCGTGTTATAATCTTGTCCAAGGCCGGCAACCGTGATAAGAGCTATAATAATTCGGATAATGATCTTTAGGTGCATAAGGGAATGTTCTCCAGATATTTTGATAAATTGAGTTTAATAACAATATTACGGTGCGATTTACAACAAAATACGAATGGAAGCACTAAAAAGTTTCCGCATCGCTGGTGTCTCTCATCAATGAGCTAGCTTTGAGCTTGCCAAGCGGTTCAAGCTAACTCTGTCCCTGAATATGGGTTAAGTCTTGCCCTTCTTAATTAATGCCCAACTATTATCGCTGGTTCACCCAAAATCTTTCCCCTTAGCAAACCGTAACTGTTTTTTCTCATTGTTGTCCAAAACGTTTTAGAGTTGAAGAAAAATCATTACTAAATAAGGATTCTGGATGGATCATTCCACTTTTCTGTGGTTTAATCCCCTTATTCATTTCCAACATCCATTTTATGGGTGGGTTTGGTGGTAATGGATCTGGTACAAACAAGGGAAACGTGGCCTTGATGTATCTATGGGGTTAGAAGGTGTCGCTCACCAAAAGGGCACTATTTTTAAAAGTGATGATTTGGTTACACTTACTGCACTACTTTTGCAACTCAAGCCCTTGATTCATAACCTCTCGTCTCACATATTTGTCACCGCATTAATACTCATCGCCCCCCAAGTAATTCGACTCTTAATATTGCTAATGGGTTCAGATAATTCTTACGGAAAGTAGGGTGACGTGATAAACGAAGCTTAACCATGAGCTTCTGTCTATGCCACCATTCAACCCCATAGCCACAAACAATGATTCTACTTGGTCGGTTATTTGGTTCATCAAGGATTGATAATAGGTGAATATATTTTCCTTTTTATCTAGTTAAGTCATCATATATTCTCTTAAGACAATTTATTTTCTCTTTAAGCCTAGTTAAGAAAATATATTTGTATTATACGTCGGAAGAATGGTGCATTATGGAAAAATATTTACCTGAAATCATTTTTGGAAGCTCTGAATCAGATCAATCCAAAAAAATTGGGCGCTGGCAAAAAGAGAAGCGTGTGCGCAAGCTGATCCCCCGAGTTTACACGAGCAACTTCATGGATAGTGATGAAGTCATTATCAAACGTAACCTGTGGGTTATTCTGGGACACCTTTATCCTGGTGCTGTGTTGAGCCATCGTTCTGCATTGGAGGGCGGACTATCATCTGATGGTCATATATTCTTAACCTACAAGTACAAAAAGATAGTTGACTATCCTGGGGTTACCGTTCACCTGGTTACCGGTCCTGATGCCAGCAATGATGATCCTGGGTTTATTTCCGGATTGCATATCAGCTCTCAAGCCCGCGCATTTATGGAGAACCTGCAGGATTCTCGTGAGACCGGAGGTAAATCTAAAGCACTCGATCGTGTTGTCATTGAAGATCGCCTGGATCAGATATGTCGTATCAAAGGTGAGGATGTCTTAAACCAACTTCGCGATGACGCTCAAAGCCAGGTAGCAGATCTTGACATGGAGAAAGCCTTTAACAGACTTACTCGTATCATCGGTGCAATTCTCAGCACCCACACTGCTGATGAGCTAGACTCTCCCCTGACGAAGGCAAGAGCGCAGGGGTGGCCATATGACCCAAATCGTATTGAGCTCTTCAGTACTCTGTTCAGTCGGCTACAAAGTAGTTCGCTACCTTTACTTACAGATTCCCAAAACTCAGATTCTGAAAAGCAACTTTTCGCTTTCTTTGAATCATATTTCTCCAACTTCATCGAAGGAACCGTTTTTGAACTTGACGAAGCCAGAGAGATTATTTTCAATCAAATTATTCCTCTGCAACGCCCGGCAGATGCTCATGATATTCTGGGAACATTCAGGATCATAAGCAATCATGAAGAGATGAATCGCCCTAGTGATGATTATTCAACTTACCAATACCTGCTTCAATCTCGGCACTTAACCGTGATGGAGATGCGACCCGATAAAGCTCCTGGACAATTCAAGCTGAAAGCCAACCGAGCAGGCAACACTCACTTTGTAGAACCAGACCTAGTGAAGGGGACACTTCTAAAGGGTTGGGAAATGCAACAAGGACTACCAGATGCAATTTCCAAAGCAATCTTCCAGATGTTCCTGATAGCAGAGGTTCATCCCTTTGAAGATGGGAACGGTCGGATTGCACGGATCATGATGAATGCTGAACTATCAAAATCAAACCTTCAAAAAATCATCATCCCTACTGTTTTCCGAGAAAATTACTTATTGGCATTACGTGCTTTATCAAGAAGTCAAAACCCTTCCCCCCTTATTGAGGCCCTTCTCAAAGTACAAACATTTTCAAGTCAAATTGCTTTTCAGGATTGGGATAGTGCTATAGAAAGGCTTAATAGTAGCAACGCTTTTGAGGAGCCAGATGAGGCTCGATTAATAATTCAAGGTTGAGCCCTAAATAGGGCTTAAGTGATGTAGGTCGCTAAAATGTCTCCATTTTCAAAACCATTGATTTGGTTACTCTCACGGGGTTACTTTTGCAACTCCATCCCTTGATTCATAACTTTTACATAGCTAGTATAGCTATATAAACGATTCCTTTTCATGGTTGTTAATTCTTGTACTATTTCCAGCGCTTCCAAATGCTTAAGTGTTTTGTTTACTGTAGCCGAAGTGATATTTGTTTTCTCTGTCAGCCATTTTGAAGTGGCTATTGGGTGTTCCATTAACGCTCTATGTATAGTTAGAGTTGTCGGCGTTGCTCGACCAAGAGTTGCAATTTTCTTTTGATCAATTTGAGAAAGATCGAGTAACTTTTGGGCAGTTTCTACAGCTTGATCGGCGGTAATAATAACAGATTCTGCAAAGAAATCGAGCCAGGTCTCCCAGTCTCCATTCACACGAACATTGTTCAGAAGTTCATAATAATATTTTCGATGAGTCTTAAAATATAAACTTAGATACAACATAGGCTGTTGTAGCACTGATTGTGAGCATAATAAAAGTGTAATTAGTAAGCGTCCAAGTCGGCCATTTCCGTCCAGGAAGGGATGAATAGTTTCAAATTGGACATGGGACATGGCTGCTTTGAGTAATGCAGGTGTAGTCTCAACCTGATCATGCAAGAAAAGTTCTAGTTCACCCATACATGTCAACACGTCTTCAGCGGGGGGAGGAACAAAAGCAGCGTTTCCCGGTCGTGTCCCACCAATCCAGTTTTGACTGCGGCGAAACTCTCCTGGAGTTTGATTGCTTCCACGAGTATTTGTAAGAAGCACACTATGAATCTCTTTTATGAGCCTGAGAGAAAGGGGGAATCCATCTTCGAGTCTATCCAAACCATAATTAAGTGCGGCTACGTAATTACTGACCTCGCGAACATCATCAATTGGCACTCCGGGTTGCTGATCAAGTTCAAACAATAATAAATCTGAGAGTGAAGATTGGGTACCCTCGATCATTGATGAGAGTACAGCTTCTTTGCGAACATACATATAAAGAAATATAGAGGTATCGGGGAGGAGTCTGGAGACACTATCCAGCCGTCCCAAAGCGAGCAGAGCATTGTCGAATTTATTACGCAGTTCTGGATTCCAATTGATGGGTGGGTTTGGTGGTAATGGGGATGGTATAAAAGCTTTGACGCTTTCACCTACCGTCGATGTTGTTGTGTACTGTCCTTGGAGTTCTCTTTTCATTTACTAATGCTAACCTAAATTAACGCACGCTCTTATTATAACTTATCCATCTATCCTAAAATATGCAATTTGATATATCAAAAGCAAGTACATAAACACTACCCGATAACAATTATACATGTGAGGCCCAGGATGCAAAAAGAGCCCCTCAGGAAGGGACTCTTTTGGTGCTCCGGATCCCGACATTCGTATCCACTCAGTCGGGACAGGCAGGGCCAAACTACACGCTTTCAGTGTTTTGGTCGGTAAACTCGAACCTGTGCTTGTGGGGCGTAGCTCGGAGAGCGTAGACCTAACCGACGGATTATGAGTCC
>JAYEKW010000100.1 GCA_034716895.1 Candidatus Neomarinimicrobiota bacterium | reverse complement strand
ACAAAAGCGAAAGCCAGCAGTTATCACAAGTATCTTCATTTAAGTACATTTGGGAATAAGACCTCAACGTACAAGTTAAACTAATGTGGATCATCAGTATATTTAACCTATTTCCGGTATACCTAACATCACAATAAGTTTACTTTATGTTTATCTAGACGGCAAGTCTGAATAACAAGTAGAAACGCATACAATACAGCAAGGTGACAGTAATAACCCTCAGGGGACATCTACGGCTAAATCCACCCTAGGCATACCGTAACCAGCCAATCATATCAAATCACCGTCAGTGACGAATATAGACAGCGGTACGGGGATCAATTATCACGGGTAGTTAATACCAATCGCCCCCCCCGGTAACCACATACACCCAGTTAGGGACACGTTCAGGGCTCACCCTACAAAGTACCGGCATCAGTATAGGGGGTAAAGCGCCGGTCGTACCGGTTGTTCCCCCCAACACTAGATCACTATCTCCACGTACCCCCCCTTCCAGGCACGTCCCTAGGAATAGGTAGTACCACCAGTATCTCAGCCCACCGCCACCATCTATACCTCAAATATACACGCACTTACGACCTACTGAGCGTTGGTACTCTTTTGTCCTCCCAAACTCTTACAGATTTGGTGTGACACAACACCTCTAAAAGGAGGTGCGACAATGAGAGCACACGTATTTGAAAAGATCTGTAACTATATCGAACAATCAGTTTCTGACCCGCAGAGGAGAAATGCCCTTTTCCTTATCTTCAGTGAGTTACTGCAGGGCAATGAGCTAGGTCTTGACTATTTGGTAACTCAATTTGGAACATATACCAATAGCAGTATTGGACGATCCACTATTCAACGCTTACTAAAACAGGCCCAAACTGATGGGCTCATTGTAGTGGATATTTATGGCCACCGTATAACCCGTCGCGCCCACCATTATACATTCACACCGAAAGGATTTACGCTGATCAGAGAGTCAGCATATACCTATTGGACATTTTATGATTATCAACGTAAACGGAAAACCCGTAGGGTTAGTGATCTTATTCGTAGTGGGGATTACCATATTCCTGAACATGCCCATTATGCTGACTGGATTCAAATGCTCCCTCAATCTAGCGAGACTGATTTATTCATCAGAGGCTTGATAAAGTTAGAGTCACAAACATTGTTATTTCATCGCTATAAGGCTCTTCAACATCCGTCAATGATAGGACGCCTATACCAACTTCGCAATATTCCGAATAAACCATTTAATGTAAAATATCGGCCACTCCGATCTGGAAGACTTCAAAGTGTTCCTCATACATTTCTAGGAAAACATCTCGTGCCATTCATCCGACCTGCAGAGGACCCGCACCTAACCGATGGAATCCTATTCTCATTAGATTATAGCTCACAGGAACTGAGGATTTTAGCAAGCATGCTACCCACCAGTTCACTAATTAACCAATGGGCGCAGAATCCTGAAAACCATTTCTCCGAGCTATTGGAATCCTATGGAATTAGCATCCCCAAGCATTTATGGAAGGGATTTATGTACTCCTTCCTATACGGTTCCCAGGGGAAGGCACTTGCAGATATGTTGTCACATCAGGAAGCACTCAAGATGGGCTTTAACTCCTGTCAGACTGCAGCAAGGGCTCTGGTTTCTGAATTTACCACTAAAGTTCCGGAAATTGTCCAGCTTCGCGCAGAATTTTCAGAGGTATTTGTCAAAGAACATGCGATCACAGCACCAGGCGGTGTTACTCGTGTCCCCGATGTAACAGAGGATCTTACCAAACGTGGTACTGTAAAGAAACATAGGGCTCGCACCATCCCTCTCAGTCATGTGATACAGGGAACCGGCGCGTATATAGCCAGAACGATCGTAGCAAAATCTGCCAAACTCAAATATTGTAGATTATATATGCCAATCCATGACGGATTCGTTTTCTACTGCCACGGGAACGTCTATCAGGAAGCTTATGCTGAAGCTAGTAAATTGATGAACGAAGCAGCTGAACAAATCATCCCCAACATTGAGATTCCACACAAGACTGAATGGATCGTTAGTAACAATAGGGAAAACACTTGAGCACCATATGCCTGTGCAATCACGCGATATTCTGATATTATTTGATGTCAAAGTACGATACGCCTATACAAACTTTTTCACTCTGGGAAGTCAATCATCTCAGAATGGATCGGGATCATCGGAAACATCAATAACCGCCCCGGGTTGCTTACTGTAGGATTCGGATGATAACATATCAGATGCATTAATGGGAAAGTCATCCTCATATTCACCATCATCACCGCCTGACCATAATGTGTATAACCGGTTTAGTTTACCTCGAAGGTATATCCGACTTTTGGTTCTTGAGTTATCCAAAATGATTAGCGCCTTCTTAAGAGATCTTTTTTCAAAGCCGGTTGCATAGCTCACTAGATTAAGTATGCTCCTGATGCGTCGAATTAAAAACAGCACTTCATCAGCCGTCAATCGATTGGCACCACAAAGCGGAACATATCTCCCTTCATGAATAGCATTACGAATTTTATCGATTGCGTCCATTACCATTCTATCAGTGTCCGAAGTGTAATGTAAATGCTTCTTTTCATACCTCTCGTTGGACTCACAAATTGCCCTTGCTTGAACATTGGTAAGGCGATTGATCCCACTCAGATAAGCATTCTTTTTTCTCATTATCCTAATGCCCTGATTATATGCTGAAGGAATAGGTGGGCTTTGAATTCAATGGGTGCTTCGACCTTTTCCGTCTTCTCTTTTTCTTAAACTTCCCCTTAAACGGTTGCAGCCCACGATCAATCCTAAGATCCTTTGATTTGCAGGCTTCCATTGCTAACAGCTTTGCTTCCTTAATCAATGTCACACTTGCATGCACAGGAATAAGTTCAAGTAATGGATCAACTTCCTCAAATAATGGTAATATTTGCTGCCAGAGATCGACATTTATGGGCGATCTACCCTTCCAGGTGTTCCAATTATTATCTCTCCAAGCCATTGGCCACCCTTTTCGGAGTGCATTTACAATGTAGTCGTTTTCAACAACAATGACTGTATTTGTAAACCCACGCGCGCTTTTCAAGCCTTCAAGAAATGCATAGAGTGATACCCTGGATGCAGATGATTTCTTAAATGCACCCGCATGTTTCTTTGATTTATCAGGATGGTCTATTTTTACTCCCCAGCCATATTTCCCATACATAGCGTAATGATTTGTGTAAATCAGTGCTGTATCACCGACCCTGTGTCTTTTCAGGTCACGTTCAATCCGCTTACCCAACCGTTCATTCGGTGTAAGAGCTTTCTTCTCAGAGGAGTTCTTTAGGTTATCCTTCAGCCATACCTGCGCTTCT
>JAYEKW010000099.1 GCA_034716895.1 Candidatus Neomarinimicrobiota bacterium | reverse complement strand
TTAGTAACGTTCAAAAGTCTTCGCATGGTCAAAGAGATGACCGAATCACGGTTTCGTTTTCCATGTAAGGGTGTTAGCGCATAACCAGATATAACGTACTGATATATTTAACTAACTGCCTGGGCCATTGAAGTGAAACAACGGCATCAAAGAGAACATAGCCACTCAATGAAGGTCTTTAAAATATCACCATGCGAAGACTTTTGAACGTTACCAAACAATTATGAGTTTGCATGAGGATAAAAGATGAAACTTATTGGTAAAGATTTTGCCTTCAAGCCTTGGCATTTGGATTTCTTTTGCGTGGTTCTGATGTTTGGGCTGAATCCCATTATCCATTTTATAAACTGCAGCCCGATGATATTCTCCCCGGATACCATAGCATACGTAACAATGGGAAGAGATTTATTTTCTAAGGGGCTTTTCTATATTCCTTCGTGGGCTCATGTCAACAATGGACTCATATATCCGCCACTTTATCCCTTCTTCATAGCATGCGGAAATCTCTTTTTCGAGGAATCCCTCAAGGTGGCTGAATGGGTGAGCTGCCTCTCTGCATTGGCAGCTTCGATCCCTATATTTCTATACCTCAAGCAAACAACAAATCGAGTAGTTGCGGTACTTACCGTTTTCTTGATCCAGTTAAATCTTTACTATTTTTCCTTTGGAATGAGGCCTCTATCAGAGGCGACCTTCGTGCTTACCCTTAGTTGGACGATGTTCTTGACATTACTCCTTTTCAGGAATTCCATGAGTAACAGAAGAGGTCTCTCACTAATTGTTGGTCTGAGTTGTGCTCTGGTGTTTTTATCTCGGCAGATTGGGATTGTCATCTTCCTTTTCCTATTGGGTTTTATTCTTTTGAAGGGTCTGACTTCATACAGGATTGAACGGAGAGCCTTTTTCAAGAACACATTGTTCATGGCACTGGGGTGGCTTATCGTCATTGTTCCCTACACTCTGATCATTTATCACCAGACAGGGCACCACCCTCTACAGCAAAATTTCTCAACAGCAGGACACGAGGTAACCACCACCGACCCCGAAGTATTGGCAGAGATGCAGCGAATTGAAAGCATACCTGACAAGAGCTATGCTGCTATCTATGCAAAACGACGTCTTTTGCGAAAGCTCTTGCCTGATTCCTCCGAAATGCTTTATCGTGTCAATAGAAAAAATAAAGAAAAGGCCAAATACTTGAATTACTTTATTTCTACACTTGGGAACCCGAAGTATTTCTTTGGTAAAATCTACAATAACATCATGTACCTGAGAGACCCATTAGGCGGTTTTATTTTGGGCGCCTTCTTTTTTTTCTGTCTTTCACCGTTTTTCGTGAAATCCGAGAAGGTGAAATGGCTCAACAGGTTATTATTGCCCTTGTTCATTTTATTCTATCTGCTTGTAGTGTCTTGTTTCACGGATAAGATTTCGCGGTATTCCCATATCCTCTTCCCATTTGTATCAATGCATATCGCAGGTGAGTTATTCGTCTGTTTTCATGCGGTAACTATCAAGCTAAAAATAAGGTTGTCCTGCCTCGTCGTTGTTTTCGTGGTCTATGCGCTTTTCCTCTTTGCTACTCCTCAATCCTTTACCGGGTTGAAAATCTATCCTAAATCAGAAGGTACAGAAGAAGATTATAGTTTGAGGAAACAGATAGAGGGAGAGCCTGTTTTTAGCTTGAGCCCTCTCAGTTCATATCTATCCGGTGGGTCTTGTCGTTTATTACCGAACGATTCTCTCGAAAAAGTGGTCAAATATGGGAAGAAAACTGGAGTTCGTTGGCTCTTGGTATCCCGGACACAGAGCACTTTGAGTGAGATGCGGTTGTACACGAATGCCCAATGGTATTGGAAAGCCAACTTGGAACGTGACTACCCCAATCTGGTGAGATTTTGTTGCAAAACCGCCGATGGGAGCTATATCCTCTATGAGATTCTTTGATTGCTAAAGTCACTTTATCAAATGAGGAGGGTGCAGTTCTCGGTGCCTGGAATTCATAGTTCCTTTTGCTATGAGAGCCACGATAAAGGTTAGAACGTCGGCCAAAGTAGTGATTGCACGAAGAGAGATAGCCAACCCCACAGCAACACCACCTCCATAGATAGGAGTTAGCAATTTGAGGAGGATTGCTTCTCTTACACCTATGCCAGCAGGTGCCCCAGGAGCAAGGAATCCTGCCACCCAAGCAATAGCAAAAGAACCGGTTAATAAAATAATACGAGTCCCTTCTGCACCGAAAAGATACTGTGCTAAAATATCAGATGCAACTCCCATAAAAAGAAAACACAGCATATAAATAAACAGACAACTCAACAAGACGAGAAACGAAGGGAACTTAACAGCACCATGTCTGAGGATCTTTTGAAGAGGACCGGGGTGCCACTGGAACAGGATCCATCCCCCTGAGAGCGGAAAGAGAAAGGCTACACCTATGGTAACTGCAAGTTGGAATACGGTAGGGAGTTCTTGAGTATAACCGAATAGGTTTTGCCCCTCAAGGACAAGCCAGATTGTTGCCAAGATCGAGGCAGCAACAATGAGCCAGCTAGTCTCGATAACAATCGTGAAGGCCACTCGCGACAAAGCAAGCCCCCGACTGTTCGCCAATGCAATCCGTCCAGCGTGATGCGCCACATTTCCGGGAATATATTTTGCAAATTGAGATAGGGTAAATATCACAAGGCCTTCAGAGGCTGCTAATGTTTCGCCAGAAGCACGCAGCAAGATAATCCACGAATATCCCCCAATGAGAGTTACTATAGCGTTTAGGAATGTTGCTGCGGCAAAACTGACATAGCCATTCAGACCCCAATAAAGTGAAGGAAAAGTGGAAATCTGTTTGAGGGCGGAATTCAAGAAGTAGGTTAGTGCTATAAGGCCAATACATAGCCCAAACCAGCGATAGTAACTTTTCATCTTTTTTTGCATAGAACCAGAAGACCATTGCCCCAATCAGTGCCAGAGAAAATATCCTGCAGATAGCAAAAGAACCGCATTGCCTTGGTGCCCAACCAATGGGCTTGAACCGGATACAATTTTGTCTCTAAAGAGCGCTCGACCCCACTCTGCTTGCTGTAGGTGCTCTGATTATCATTGCTCTGCATCAATCTTTGTCGCTTTAACTGCTGAGCATGGTAGCGTGCGCGGAAAGGCTCGATAAGGTTGGCAAGAGGAAATCCATAGCACTCTGTATGTACTACGTGAAATCCAGCTTGTTCCAAAATCCACTCAAGTCCTGAACGTTCATACCGCCGGTAGTGGCCCGCCCATTGATCACTAGCGTTCCATCGTTTAGGATGTGCAGGGGCAGATATGAGAAGATGTCCAGCCGGTTTAAGCCACCCCCACCAGTCC
>JAYEKW010000098.1 GCA_034716895.1 Candidatus Neomarinimicrobiota bacterium | reverse complement strand
CCTCATTTAGGACTGATAAGGCAAAGCCGGCATGGACGATGGTGTATTGACCAATTTCAATTTCCGGTACATACTCCAGACAAGCCTTACTTACAGACCCGGCAAAATCAATATTGCCCATCTTGAGACCGTTTTCATCAAATACTTCTAATAATTTTCCGGGGATGGCAAGACACATATATCTATTCCTAATATTTATGTGATAAATTAACAGTCTAATTTGACATTAAGTGCGAATCAATTTACTTCTGCAAGTGGTTTTGACCAATAGCTACTTGGCCCAAGGCTAACCCACCATCATTGGTTGGAACTTG
Organism: Candidatus Neomarinimicrobiota bacterium; assembly: GCA_034716895.1. Lineage (NCBI taxonomy): Bacteria > Pseudomonadati > Fidelibacterota > Fidelibacterota bacterium. Next base: position 13,439 of record JAYEKW010000098.1, on the reverse strand, counting down.
ACGATGAGTGTAAACATCAAAATGGTTTAGCTCCAAAGCCTGGAACAGCCCCTCAAAGAGCAACCTATTCTGGAACACACCGCCGCTGAGAACAACTTGGTTTAACTCTGTTTCCTGTCTGAGTTGATTAGAGATATGGACAAAAGTATGTATCAAACTATGATGAAACCATTGGCTCAGGGCTTCGATTGGCTGGGCTGAATTAATTCTGGGGACCAACTCATGCATAATATGAGAGATGGATATTATGTGTAGTCCCTGTCTTTCAATAAGATTAAAATTTGTGTAATCTGAGCCCAGTTCGTTGTGAGCGGATTGCATAAATTCAATAGCAGCCTGAGCCTCGTACCGGATTGTCTGGCGGCCACCTGACAACGCCGCGACTGCATCAAACAAACGTCCACAGCTACTGGTTAATGGTGAGTTTAGCCCACGTTCGATTATCTGAATAATTGGTTCTATATTTTTTCCATTCAGCATGGGGATGTCAGGGAGATCTGATCCAAAACTGTGGTGAAGATAACTGAGACCGGTTCGCCAGGGGGATTTGATGGCTGCTTCACCACCGGGTAAGGGCATAGGCTCAAAATAAGCTTTCCGCTCAAACCCTTTAAAATCCCCAATCAGGAATTCACCACCCCAGATGGTTCCATCAGTGCCGTAACCTGTTCCATCCATGATGATGCCGATAACAGGCTCATTCAAATCATTCTCAATCATGCATGAAGCAAGATGAGCATGGTGATGCTGAACTCCAAGTAATGGCAGGTTTTGTTCTTTGGCCCACTTGGTGGACAGATATTCAGGATGAAGATCATGGACGATCAGGTCTGGATCTATCTCAAAAATACGCTTCAGATGCTCAATGGTCATCTGGAAGAATTCATAAGCCTCCAGATTCTCCAAATCACCAATATGCTGACTCAGAAAAACCTTATCATCTTTTGAGAGCGCTATGGTATTCTTTAATTCGCCACCAACTGCCAGGACGGACGGTCCCTTACGCTTTAAAAAGACCGGGCGGGGGGCATAACCTCGGCTACGACGGATGGGACGGATTTCTCCAGCCATTTCCATAATGACTGAATCATCACTGCGTAGATAGATATCCCGGTTATGCAATAGAAAGTAATCTGCCATATCACCAAGACGCTCCAGAGCCTCATCATTACCAATGCAGATGGGTTCCTCACTGAAATTGGCACTGGTCATAACCAACACATCTAAAGATTTATTTAACAATAAATGATGCAAGGGAGTATAAGGCAGCATGATCCCCAAACGATCATTACCAGGAGCAATATTGGGTGCCAGGTTATTAATGTCTATGATCGAAGCCAGTAGAATGGGTGCCTGGATCGAGGAAACAGCCTGCTTTTCTGCAGCACTGAGTTGGACAAATTGTTGGGCGGTGGCCAGGTCACGTATCATCAGGGCAAAGGGTTTCTCATCCCGACCTTTAGCCTGGCGTAAATGGGCTACCGCAGCCTTGTTGCGTGCATCGACAGCCAGGTGAAAACCACCCAGACCTTTGATGGCCAGGATCTTTCCTTGAGTGAGTAATTGGAGTGCTTTGCCGATGGGGTCTTCTGCATCCAGTCGTTTACCATGCGCATCGGTAAGCCAGACATGGGGACCGCAGGTTGGACAGGCATTGGGTTGGGCATGAAAACGACGATTCAGCGGATCCTCATACTCTGCTTGACAGTCCGGGCAGAGCGGAAAATCCTTCATTGAAGTATAGGGTCGATCATAAGGAATATTTTCAATGATAGTGTAGCGTGGACCACAATTAGTGCAGTTGATGAAGGGATATTTATAGCGCCGGTCAGCTGGATCAAAAAGTTCCTGGCGGCAATCTTCACAGAGAGCTACATCCGGTGCAATCAGGGTTGAAACTGCAGCATTTGATTGTGAAGTGATGATGATGAAATGCTTATCCTCGCCCAGTTGAATATCCTCGGTTTCAACTGAGGTAATCGTGGAAAGTGGTGGTGCTTCAGAACCTAGGCGTTGGTCAAATTCCAAGTGCTGTGCCGAACTTCCCTGAAGCTCGATCTTGACACCCTCTGAAGTATTTGAAACCGAACCAACAAGTCCGATGTCACGAGCCAGGTTATAAATAAAGGGTCGAAACCCAACCCCTTGGACAATTCCGTTAACTGTCAGTCTGCGTCTATTGTGTTTTATGGTTTTTTGCACTTGGAAGTTTTTTACGAGTGACCATCATGAGTACGGCACTCGCAAGTTGGAGATTGCTTTGTCACTCCGTTTCTCGCAAAGACGAAAATTACGATATTTATTATTGCTAAAAACCGTTCAGCCAATTCGTGCCATTAGCGAAATTCAAGGTTTCAGTATTTCTCAAGCATGTCCATATTTATTTCTTGATGTTCTCGCGGAGCCAGGTATACCAGGCATCCATACCTTCACCCGTGGTAGCTGATAATTCAAAGAATTCCAGATGGTGATTAACCTGGAGAGCGTATTCCTTGCACTTTTCCACATCAAACTGGACGTAGGGGAGTAAATCAATTTTATTGATGATACAGATGTTAGCGGTGTCAAACATGGTGGGATATTTGGCCGGTTTGTCCTCGCCTTCAGTCACACTGATGATTACCACGCGAGTATTTTCTCCCAAGTCAAACAGAGCAGGGCAGACCAGATTTCCTACGTTTTCAATGAAGAGGACAGAATCATCTTTAAGCTGAAGTTCTTTGTAGGCCGTATGGATCATATCGGCATCGAGATGACAGCCATTCCCTGTATTGATTTGGAGTACTGGTGCTCCCGTAGAAGCTACTCGGTCTGCATCGTTCATGGTTTGCTGGTCGCCCTCGATCACGGCAAAAGGGATATCTTTGATCTCAGTCAGCGTTTTTTCCAGCAGGGTGGTTTTGCCTGAACCAGGAGAACTTACCAGGTTGATGGTATAGACATTCTTGGCTTCGAAATACCCCCGGTTGCGTTGGGCCAGCAGACTATTCTCACCCAGGATGTCCTGCTCAATGGCGATGGTCCGGTTGTGGGAATGATCATGGTCATGAGTGTGAGGATGCTCATGATCGTGGGTATGGGTCGACCCATCAGCATGTGTGTGGGTGTGCCCCTCGCCATGATGATGGTGATCCCCATGTTTTGTAAACGTTACTGCTTCATCGCCAACACCGCATCCACAACTATCACACATATCTTATCCTTTTCTTTATTGCCGCAAAGGCACTAGACAGCACTTAACTTTTAGCGGGCTTGGTGGCTAAGGCTTTCATGCTATTCATTGGCAGCAACTGCTTTAAGTTTACGCTCACAACCATGTTTGATCTCATTTTCTCAGCCCTGACACTCTCTGCGACTTTGCGACTCTGCTTGTCATGGCGAAGCTTTGCGAAGACAGACGAGAGACGCTTTTTATAAACTGGAGTTATTCATTTACAGTAACAGCTTTGAGCTTCAATTCACGTCCCTGTTTGATCTCCACCTCGTAGCTTTCGCATTCTGGACAGAGCGCCATGAAGCTGTCGATCTCAAACTCAGTATCACATTTAAGACAGTGACCTTTACCGGCAATTTCGTTGATCACCAGCTTCGAGTTTTCTGCCAGGGTCCCTTTGCAAACCGAATCATAACAGAACTGGAGTGAGTCTACCATGATGCCAGCTAATTTGCCAACATCCAGCTCGATTATAGAAATTGATGAAGCACCATCCTGCTGAGCCTCTTTACAGGCAATATCTACAATACTCATGGCGATGGACATCTCGTGCACAGAACCTTAGCTCCTCTTTATTCCAAGAATTACAATGGCAATAATAATGCCTTTCATCTGCAGTTCAATAGAATATACACGTTTCAAATGAAAAACAGGTAACCGCAAAGTGCGCAGCGCGAAGGTTGAAAAAGAAAGCGGCAAGAGGTCAACGCTTCTTCCTATGACCCGAGGTACGCATTCTGAGGATGAGCCGAAAATATATCAGCGATCAATATTTTCTGGTGAACCCTCTATTCAGCAAACTGATAAAAATCATTCCACCCATGGGTCCCAACTGATTCAAGTGGAGTCCACAAACCGCTCAAATCATGACTTAATAGAGGGCTTTTTGTTAAGCATGGATCAATCCAAAATAGCAGCAACCAGAGTGATCACATCCTGAACATTAACGGATCCGTCAAGGTTATAGTCAGCAGCAAAAACGGCGTTCCCGGTCAGCGTGGAAGTACCTAATATGTGCCCGACCAGGAGCACCACATCCTGGACGCTGATCGAGCCATCAAGGTTCACATCACCTGGTATGAAAGCTGATTCACCAGCATAAAAGATCCTGATATCATCAACAGCAGCTTCCACCAGAGAACCTTCCCCTGAATCATCAGCAATGAAGCGGAGTTGGATGAAACTGGGGTTATCAATGTAATTCTTTACTAGAAATTGTTTTTCGATCCAGGAGTTGTCAGCCTGAGTAGTCTGTTCCAGAGTAATCCAGGCTTCATCCAGATTACGGATCTGTACTTGCCAGCTGTCTGTCCCGGGATTGAACCCCAGATCATTGCTGTACCAGCGCCAGTAACTGACAATGGGTGATAGCCCTGGAGCGATGGGGAAAAGAGGGCTTTCCAGGGTCGTATGTCCGCCATCTACATCACCTGCTCCGGCATTCTCACCTGTAAATTCTGCATTTGCAGTAACAAAACAGGTCGTTCCGCTGCCGGTATGGTCGTCTTCCGGTTGTACCGGATCACTTGCTTCCCAGGTTCCAACAGGATCTTCCCGCACCCAGATGCCGGCACTGGCATTATCACCAGTAACCCCTAGAGACCAACCCTGATCAGCTTCGACATCATCAAAGCTGATAGTGGTAAAAAAACCCAATGACCCAACCAGGAAAAAATGGGGAAAAGTCGGGGCACTAAGGGGATGAAAAGCCTCGTTACCATCACCATCGACAGCATGAATGTAGTATTCCACCACTGCTCCACCTTCCTGAGCGGGAATATCAGCTGTCCAGATGCCGAGTGTATTCTCAATCATTACCAGATCGGTGAAAACACTTCCGGAGATCGAATAAGACAGATCCACTGAGAATGTAGCTCCCTCAGCGGCAAAGATTTCGACTGAGATGGTTGTGGGGTTATTGGGGTCAGTGATATTCACCTGGGGTGTGTGGCTGATATTGAAAGCTGTTAAAGCTTTTAATGCATTAATCCGCAGACCCATTTGAAGGCTGCCAACATCGTCACCATCGATTAGGCGATTTTCCAGGTCCTCTACACTCATATTGGGAAATTGTGATTTGATTAGAGCGGCAATTCCGGCAGCCAGTGGTGTAGCCATGGAGGTGCCATCCCAGGCATCATACTGATTGTTGTGAGCCGGATTCTCTGGATCAACACAACTCCAGATACCGGTACCAGGTGAACACATGTCCACCCATGACCCATAATTTGAAAAGCTGGCGCGATTGTCTGAGGAATTGGTGGCGCCCACACAGATAACACCATCATTGGCTCCTGGGTAATGAGGTGATGAGGAGCCGTCATTGCCGGCAGCAAACAGGACGAGGGCATTTTGAGTATTTCTGGCATATAAAATGGCACTTTGAATGGTGGTGGAACTGCCACCACCACCCCAACTATTGCTAATAATATGGGCACCGTTATCGGCAGCATAGATGAGAGCATTTGCCGCAGCGGCATCTGAGGTCCAGGGAAAGATCTGGCAAGCCATGATCTTTGAATGATGGGAAGCCCCGGCAATACCGATCAAATTATTGGTGACACCTGATGCAATGCCGGCACAGTGGGTCCCATGATCTTCAGCATTCCAGGTGTGCCAACCCCACTGGTGGTTTACATCACTATTGCCAGAACTGAAATCCCAGCCGTAAATATCATCGATCTTCCCGTTGAGGTCATCATCAATCCCATTGTCAGGGATTTCGTTGGGATTGTTCCAGAGGTTATTAATAAGATCTGGATGGTCTGTGTCCACACCGGTATCAATTATGGCAATGACAACAGTGTCGCTTCCGGTCTGGATATCCCAGGCTTCCGGTGTATCTACAACAGGATGGTGCCAGGATTGACCGAAATAGGGATCATTGGGTATGAATTGGGTATCGTAAAGCTCGCGAACATACATGGGCTCGGCGTATTCGACTTCAGGCAGGGCTGACAATTCCTGCGTAATTTCCATGATATCCGGATTGGGTACGATATCAACGACAAATATTCGTTCCAAACCGTAGGGGTCAATATCCTTGCGCATGATCACCGGAAAAGCAGTTGAAATATTGGTATAATCGCTGGCAGTGAGTACCTGTTCGATGGCAGTAATATCCAGGATCTGCAAAGCATCGCTACGAGTGCCTGGCGTAAACGATTCTGTATTTAATTTGAGGAAGAATTTATCCGTGATCAGGGGGGTATTATCCTGGCTGAAGGCGAAGGTGCTCAGGGTGATCAATAAACTGAGCAGGGTTAAATGGCGAGTCAGTAAACGCATATTTTATAGATCCTTTTTGCGAGGGTGTCATTGCAGTTTTGCATATCACATTAGGTACATCTCAGGGTCTATTATCGCAATATGAAGTTGGGGAGTTATCATATTGTCATTTATGGTAAATGTGGGGCAATGTCTCCAGGTTAGTCTTCCTGAGACAATAAGGCAATATCTCTGGATTAGTTTTCCTGAGCAACGCGAAGGATCTCTGATTGGCAGTAGTTCTGTGCCCAGGCTCTGAGATTCTTCACTCCGTTTCACTCGTTCAGAAAGACAAAATGGGGCATTGTATCTGGGTTAGGCTTCCCGCTTAGCAACCTCCTGCTGGTGCTTTTTTCTTTTTCTTGCGAATGACCCTGGGTTTATCAGCTTTAGTCTTGGCTGGTGCAGTTATAGCGACCGCACCTCCACCACCCAGAGCACCACTGGCGGCTTTGCGAAAGTCATATTTTGCAAATTCCTCATCTGAAGAAAATACAGAGGGTACCTGCGGATTCATGATCGTATCAAACCAGTAATTGAGACCACCCTGCATGACGTAGTTATTTTCAAAGCCCAATTGACGCAGGATCATCCAGGCTTGATGTGAGTTCAGAGTCCCATTGGAGTAAAGTACATTCATTTTGATACCCTGATCCAGCATATCCCGATGTTCATCTTTCAGGATCACCGATAAGGGAATATTGACCGCGTTCTCCAGATGATAGGTCTGGAATTCATCTGGTGAACGGACATCGATCAACTGTAAACTGGGATCTTTGGAAATAATCCAATGAGCCACATCGTCAGCAGAGACCATCTCTGCAGCACCCTGAATCTCGATCAGCATGTCTTCTGCCGTCAATTTGTAAGGCTTGGTTGTGTTCTCTGGCACCATGGCGATTACCACTCCCAGCAGGAATAGTCCTAGGAAAATGATATTTCTGGTTGTCATATCAATACTCCTCTCTGGGCCATTTTTTCTCAGCCAGTTCGCCCAATTTGAACATGACCAGGGCTGCGATGATGACAAGAAAAGTCATAACACCACCAGATATGCCGAGAAAGTCAGAAACTTTTAATGGTCCGAATGAACCAGCCATATAAAAATCTTTTAACAGTGGATAGCCTTCAGCGAAGAAAAAGATTCCTAGAAAGATCCCACCAATAAATACCATGGCATCGATCTTTCCGATTGCTGCTGCACAAAAGCTGGTACCGGGACAAAACCCGCCAATGATAAATCCAGCTCCCATGATGGCACCACCGGCAATGGCGCTCCACAGAAAAGTGGGGTTGACATAGATCAAACTGAGATCGATCCAGCCAAACAGACTGAAAAAGAGCAGTCCCAACATGGCGGTGATAGCTCCCGTGAAAAATACTTTCAAGACAACTGTATCATAGCCGTAGAACATGCCAGCCAGTTTACGACTGGATGAAAATCCAGCCTGTTCCAACGCAAACCCAAATCCAATTCCAATCACAAAGGCGATGAATAGATTCCAGTCCGCTCCAATGATTTCCTGAGGTACAAGAGGTCCCATAATTGACTCCTAGATCCAATTTTTTCTAAAAAAATATGCCAGCGCGAAAGCGGTTCCAAAAATGGCCATCATGGATACAAATCCAGCGACGGACAGGCTTGCCATACCAGTGAGTGCTGAGCCACTGGTACAGCCTCGTCCCAATTGGGAGCCAAATCCAAACAGGATGCCCCCCATGGCAGCAAAGATCAACCTCCGGTTGGCGGTAATCCCTGGAAAATGTTCTACCTTCCACTTGAGGCGTCCGGAAAGAGCACCGGAAAGGAAGCCGCCAACCAAAACACCAATCATTTCAAAGACCAGCCAGGATTTCATGGGTGATTTTCCTTCACCGGTGTATTTGGCGTAATATTGAGAGTTTGCAGCATGCTCAGGAGCGACAATATCCACTGCTGACACAACCACACTTTTCACAGCACCACTGGCTCCCAGACCGCGACCTGAGAAAAAGAAGGCCATGAGCAAAACCATTCCCAGCAGGACACCTGCCAGGTAGGGATTCATGTACTTTGTTTTCATTTTCAATTACCTCAATTCAACTTCATTTTAATAGTTTAGCCACCAGGACACAAAATCACGAAGAGACACAAATACGATTATTATAAGACTTCGTGTCTTCGAGACTTCGTGGCAGAAAATTCATAGGCACTTTCTAATACAACCAGCGGCTGGCCTGTCCGGCACTGACGACAATAAATCTCAGAGCCAGGTTGCCGGCAATGATGAGCACAACAGGTACGATGGCCGGAATGAATTTGTGTTTCAGCTCAAGCAATTCCAGACTCACCGGGAGCACCAGTCCCAGACCAACTACAAAAGTCCAGAAAGGAACGGTATAGGCACCACCCAGAAACATCTGGGCAGCCTGGATATGAACCTGGGTGCCAGCTAGATGACCCATAAAGAGGTGGACGATCATAAATAACTCGATACTAATTAGCATGACGTCGATACGGGTGAATAAACGTTTTTCAATCTCAGTTTTGGAAAAATAGGCAATCAGAGCCGCACTGGCGGAAAGTCCGGAGGTCAGGAATAAAGGACCCAGGATGCTGGTATTCCAGAAGGGGCGAGCATTGAAAGCAGATAACAATATGCCGGTGTACATGCCGAGAATAATTGATAGCAGGATCAGGATCTGAGCTAAAATTCGGCGCTGTTCCTGGAGCCATTTGATGACAGTCTTCACTGCATCGAATTTCCAATCCCATTCAGGAAAAATATCTTCCATCCAGATCGCCACCCATGCAATAGAAAGGGGGGTGATGATCATGAGGGTCCAGGCTCCCCAGGACATGGGTGATTCCCACCGGATGTTGGTGAACAGCTGCCAGGCATAGAGTACATGTGACAGGTCAAGCAACAGGGAGATCAGGCCGATCCCAATTAAAAAGGGAACAGCCAGAGGCATCCATTTTACTGCTATGGGCAATTCATCCTGCCGATCACGCAAGGTGAAGTAAGCTGAAAAGATCAGGATTCCTGCGGAGAGACCTCCCAGGAACAAATATAAGGGGATCTCCCAACCCCAGACGTGAAGCACCGGATCGATCTCCGGGTTCATCCGCCCACTGGTGATAATTTCTTCAATCATATTGCATGCATCCTTAAACTTTTATTAGCCACTAAGACACGAAGTCACAAAAAAACAATCATGTGCTTTGTGTCTTTGAAACTTTGTGGCGGTAAGTATTAACATCATAACAAGTAGAAAACTTTAGGATCAGTACCGGCTTCAGGGATCAGTGATTTCCACTTCCTGGTTGCCATGGCTTTGGAGATGTCACTGTTGGGGTCATCCAGATCGCCAAAGATCATGGCGTGGGTGGGACAAACCGAAACACAGGCTGGGTTCTGACCTTTTTCAACACGATGAGCACAGAAAGTGCACTTATCAATATACCCCTCGGGGTGAACAAAGCGGGCATCATAGGGACAGGACGTGATACAGGCTTTACAGCCGATGCATTCACTCTCTTCCACCAGTACAATACCTCCGGCTGCATAATGGCTGGCTTCTGTGGGACAGGTTCTCACACAGGGGGCATTGGCGCAATGGTTACAGCGTTCAGAACGAATCTCCAATTGTAGATCCGGATAGGTTCCGGTGGTCACTTCCACGATCCAATCGCGACAGTGTCCAATGGGAACATCATTTTCAGTTTGACAGGCCACCACACAATCATTACAGCCCACACATTTTTTGGTGTCTACAGCCATGGCATATCTCATGAGGCTACCTCCTTGCCTGCTTCAAAGCGGAAGGTGATAAAATTGCCCCGCATACCGGTTCCACCCATCACTGGATCAATATGAACCCGGGTGATCAGATCAGCATCACTGGCTCCACGACCATGGGCACGGGTCAACTTGTTACTGGTATGGCCAAAACCATGAACCATGTAAACACTATCAAAGCGGATACGCTCGGTAATCCGTACTTTGATCGGGGTTTTGCTAACGATACCATCCTGGTTTTCCAGCCAGACATATTGATCGTTTTTCAGATCCCATTCCTTGGCAATTTTCGGGTTAACCCAGACACTATTCTCATCCATGAGATCCGTCAACAGAGGGTTGTTGGCAGTCCGGCTGAATGTGTGCATGGGTGCCCGTCCATAGATCAGACGATAGTAGCCGTAGGGTGGTTCTTCATGGGCTGTGTATTTGGGAAGCGGGTCATAGCCTTCATCTTCCATAGCCGTGGAAAAGAGTTCGATTTTCCCAGTATTTGTGTAAAACTCAAAATCATCCAGATTTTCCATGGGATAGAGGTAATCATCCGTTTCACGCTGGTATTTCTTAACACCCAGCCGCTTCATTTCGGTCAAAGAAGTGCCGACCTGTTTTAATTCCCAATCCAGTTTCTCTTCGATGTCTTTCCAGGGGAAGTAGTGACCCAGTCCCATTTTATCGGCGATACCCTTAGCCATCCACCAGGCTGGTTTGGTATTATATTTCGGATCAGCTGCTGGCATCCTTAAGGCAATAGTCGGTTCCCGGTGAGGACCTACCCGGATATTATCATAGCGTTCCAGATAGGTGCATTCCGGCAGGATCACATCAGCATAACCGGTGATCTCCATGGGCATGGTATCCACCACAACCATCAGATCCAGGGCATCAATGGCTTTCAAAGTATTTGCCTGATCAGGGAGGGTGTGGATCAAATTGGTTCCGTTAATGATCCAGGCTTTGAATGAGCAATCCCTTTCAGTTGTTGGTACGGTGGCATCGCAAATGCCTGAAGCCAGGGCTAGTCCAGCCAGTTTATATTTACCGGGAAAGGCATCTTTCCAGGAGCGAGCCGGTTTCGGGAAGGCCGGGTGCGGAAAGGATTTCAGGGGCACTTTTGCCGGATAGAAAAATCCACCGCGTCGTCCCCAGGATCCCAGTATGGCATTCAGCATGGCTACGGCTCTCAAACGCTGAGAGTCATCACCATACCAGGTAACATGGCGCCCTGGATGAATGATAACTCGCGGGCTGGCGTTGGCCATCTCTCGAGCCGTTTCGCGGATCACCTCAGGTTTGATAGTAGTGAACCCATAAGCCCATTCAGGGGTCATTTGAGCTACATGGGCTTTTAGATCTTCAAATCCGTAGGTGTATTTTTCGACATATTTCTTATCGTAAAGATCTTCATTGATGATCACATGCATCCAGGCTAGTAAAAGAGCCATATCAGTAGCGGGTTTGATAGGAAGCCAGAATTTGGATTTGCTGGCCACAGTTGAGAAACGGGGATCAACCGTAATGATGGAAGCACCCTTTTCAGTCGCTTGGGCAATCTCCTGAACCGGCCCGTTGTGCATATTTTCTCCAAAATGAGAACCGATCAAGACCAGGCAGCGGGTATCACGGATGTCAACGCGTTCTGGTGACTGGACACCTTCCCCAAAGGTGGCAATAAACCCGACTTCACGTGGTCCCCGGCATTGGGCATAAGAGGGTGCTGCAATATTTTTTGACCCATAGGCTTTGAGTAGATCACCGAAATACTTACCGCCGGAACCATGGGTAAAAAGAGCCACACATTCAGGACCGTGTTCCTCGGCAATCTTTTTCAGCCCATCCGCAATGAGGGTGAAGGCTTCATCCCAACTGGCTTCCCGGAAGACTTGTTTTCCCCGTTCACCAGTACGGATCAATGGTGTTTTTAGACGATCTTCATCGCTGTACATGCCAACGCCACCGGTACCACGAGGACAGAGACGACCATTTGAATGGGGGTCATCATCGTTACCAGTGATCTTCCATATTTTACCTTTATCATTTGTGTGTACCCACCCGGCACACTTCCAGAAACAGATCTCACAGTAGGTGGGTGTCCGTTTGGAATACATACCCGGATGGACATCAGGTGCCAGGATTTCTCCTTTTGAGAAGTCAAACAGTGGGGTGGCAAAAGCCAGACTTCCCGCACCCACACTGGCAATTTTGATAAATTCGCGGCGATTCATTATTGGTTTCATGCGTTCTTCCAATGTTCTTTTAAAAATGATTTCATGTTGTGACAGGTAGTAACTTCGAGGTAGGCCGGGCATTGAGCACAGTCTTCTTCTTGACATCCCTTTGCTTTGGTTTTGACCACCCAGCACGGTTCCAGGGCATGTTCATAAGCATCGCATCCAGTCCGGTCCGATTCACTGCAGCCTTTGATAGCCCAGCAGGGAGCCATGGACAGGATGGCTTTAATACCAGCCAGGTTAAAACCACGTTCTTCGATCATGGTGCGGATGCATAGCAATCGTTCAATATCTACCTGGGAGTATAGGCGTCGTTGGGTGCTGGTACGCTGAGGCAGGATCAGACCTTCTGTTTCATACATTCTTAAAGTATGTACAGAGACACCGATCAGATCAGCAGCTACTCCGATGGTAAAAACCGGACGGGTTTTGTCTGAGAGGCGGTCTTGTATTTGTGAGGCGATCATAACATTTCTATATTTGGGAATATAGGTTTGCTAGATATGTGCCATTTTACATAACTAAAATTAACAGCTAGCCAGAGTATAATATGTTATACGATAAATGTTAAATGGCATGTATATTGTTTGCAAAGAGCATGTGCTTTGGAAATGAATTATCCGCCTGCGCATATAATTCTTCCGTAAATATTGATTATCAGAGGAGCCGATTATATGAAACAAACTGATTTAGCCGCTGGTCTGGTTTTGACCCTGTTACTAAGTATCCAAGCGATGGCGACTACAGCAGATCATACCAAATTTGAGATATTGCAACAGGAGTTTGCATCCGGACCTGAAGTAACCAAGGCTTGTCTCAGCTGTCACACTGAGGCATCCATGCAGATCCATAAGACTAAACATTGGACCTGGGATGTTACCTCGCATCAGGATCAGAATCTGGGTAAACGTCATGTGATCAATAATTTTTGTGTTGGCGTGCAAG
>JAYEKW010000097.1 GCA_034716895.1 Candidatus Neomarinimicrobiota bacterium | reverse complement strand
GTAACTGGAGCACCAGTTCAAGCCTCACCACACTTAGCATAACACCTCCAACTTCGGTAAGTGCTCTTGCTGTCACTGATGCTAGTATCACAATAACCTGGAATGATAACTGCGCTTTTGAAGATGGGTATATACTTGAGGAAGATGCTGGCTCAGGGTACAATGAAATCGCTGATCTAGCAACGAATACAACATCTTATACCCAGACCAGTTTATCCCTGAACACTGAATACACCTATAGAGTTATCGCCTATACAAATAGTAATCAGGCTGATCCTATCTATACAACCGCCCTTGAAACTGAATTTCCAGTTCCATCTGCTCTGTCAGCGATTCCAATTGCCAATGATGAAGTTGAGCTGAACTGGACGGATAACACATCATTTGAAACTGGTTTCAAGATTGAACGCGCTGAGGGTGCCGGGTTTGTTCAAATCGGTCTGGTTGGTGAGAATGTAACGACCTATACCAATGCTGGTCTTTCATCCGGCATGCTCTACACATACCGGATACGGGCCTATACCGCAGACAACAACTCTGAGTACAGTTCCGAAGTATCTTCAGGATATGTTATTGTGCCAGCAGGACCCTATGCTTATGGGAATGACAATCCTGTTTCAATAAATACAGACCTGGATGAGGATTTCCTTATGATGCATTATGAGGTCACAAACGCGCAATACGCATCCTACCTCACAGCAGCAATGGGTGCTGGTGATTTCACACTGGTGAATACAAACACGGTAGAAGGCCCCTATGACGGAGCCAATGATGCTCACTTTGGCGCTGGAAACTACGAGTATATTGACCTGAACGATGCTGCGGGTGGCCATATTTTCTATAACACCGGCAGTTTCTACGTTCACTCCGGGTATGAGGATCATCCTGTAACAGAAGTCACCTGGTTTGGCGCAGACGCTTTTGCAGATTACTATGGATTAAGATTACCAACAGAATTTGAGTGGGAGAAAGCTGCCCGTGGGGATTTAGCGTATAATTATCCCTGGGGGAATGATGGCCCGACGTGTGAACTTGCTAACTTTTCAGGCTGTGCCGGTGAAACTCAGGCCGTGGGTCTGGCCACTGGTGCTAGTCCTTTTGGTATTCTGGATTTGGCAGGGAATGTCTGGGAATGGACGGCTAATTACGATGGTGCCACAACTGAACGGGTTCTCCGAGGTGGTAGTTATAGCAATGCCGCTACTAGTTTACAAACTTGGTATCGTTATTCCAGTGGACCTGAAAATGCCAGCGCTAACGTTGGTTTTCGTTGTGTTATTAACAATTAATCACTGGATATGTATTCAATGAAAATCCAATTCGTAAAAACATGGACGCGCACCCTTGCTCTCCTCTTGATCGGATTGCCCATAACTATGCTGGCTCAGGAATTTGCCACACGCTGGGTGCCGGTGAACCCGAGTGCCAGAAGTAGCGCCCTGGGTCGCATGAGTGTTATGGATAATGGCAGCAGTGCTTTGTTTCATAATCCAGCGGCATTGGGCCATTTTGAACAGTTAACCATTGGTGGATATGCCAGTCTAAATACATTATCACAGACCAGTGGACACCTTGGATCTCTGTCTAGTAGCGGTAAAACCCAAACAACAGCGTTAAAGGCACCGCTGAATCTGTCCGTCATTTATCCATTTCCTGATTTGAGTTACGATTATGTAAAAATGGCCTATGGAATAGGTTACAGTCGCTATTTCCAGTGGGTGGATGAACATAGCTGGTCATTTCAGGAAGATGAATCGGATTATGATCGAGTGCTAGCTGGTTCTCCTGGCGTAGATGTGATCCATGTGGGAGCAGGCGCTCGTATGTGGGATCGATTCTCAGTTGGAATGACTGTCCATTATATTCCCAGTGGAGATTATCACAGCAGAGATGTAATCTATATTGATGATGTGTATAAACGCGGGTTCGCTCAAACTTATACCACCGAAAGTGTGACGTTTGTGAGTACGGGCATGTTATTGACAGTGGCTGACTCTCTGGATATTGGATTCAGCATTACAGCGCCCTTCGAATGGTCGACCAAGAATTATTGGACCAGCGAAAACACCATCCTCAGGGAACATACCCTGTATAAGGCGCCCCTTTCACTGGGATATGGTCTCACCTTCACAAAAGGGTTGATTCGAATCAATTACGAGGGCAATATAAATCACTATTCCAACATGGAATTAGATGACTGGCCCATTGATGTTGAAGATGGTATAGGAAATCGCCTGGGATTAGAATACACCTGGAATACCACAAAAATCCGGACTGGATTTTATGCTGATAAATTACCTGCAACCAACGGAAGTGACCAGGCCCCTGTTCCCATATCAGGCATCACGTTTGGCGCGGGCTTTCCTCTGGGAAAACTGACGGTAGATGTTGCTGTGGATCATTACTCGTGGACCAGTGAAGCATTTATGAATTCTTTGCTCGCGGAAAATGGCGACTATGAGGACAAAATCTCCGGTAATATTTTTCTCCTGGAATTGAATTACCTTCTTTCCTATAAAATTCAACGTTTCTAATAAAAAAGGGCTCCACATAGGAGCCCTTTTTTTAAAAATTTTTCAAGTGTGATTAATTCAGAATTCCCACATCATCACCGGCATCTGCGATAGAACTGGCAAACTCAATTTTATCCGCTTTGTGGTAAAGAATACCAGAACGACGACCAAACTGACGGGCTTCGTCATAATTCAGCATGTAGACATCACCTCGTTCTCTCCAGCGCTTGTTCATGGTGTCTTCCACCTGCATGGGAACAACCATCCAGACTTTATCGCCATACTTGATATTGCCACCATGCCCATAACGGGTGATCAATTCACGACTTAAGGCCAAAACTCCTGGAAATATCTGTTTGTTGCTGGCCGTAATATTGGGCGTGTCATCGGTTTGATTAACGAGGGCATTATAAGCTGTGAATACCAGGGGGTGACCTTCAGTGAACAGATCCAGAGCTGCTGCCATTTCTTCAATGTAAGTTGCCAGTGAATCTTTGAGCTGCATTTCCTCAGCTAAAATATTTTTTATCTCAGCCGAGTGTTTTGCTTCACGATTGACCTGAAAGCCCCAGAACAGGAGCAGGATCATTGTGTAAGTAATTAAATGTCGGTGTTTCATGTTTCCTCTATCAGAATTTTTTTTGATTATATGTAAGTTGGGTTTTTTCATGTGGTTATTGTCTTTGGGCCGCTATTATAGACGGGAGCATAGGGGTCAACAAGGGTTAAATGACATTATTTTGTTACTTAAAAACACGGCGTGACCAATATCACAAAGACCTTCTCCCTTCCTGATCCAATTTAGACAAATCATTAATAATATTAGTGATAGAGATCATATCCAGGCATATATCATTTTTTGATCGGTTCTACCCTGGTGGAAAGC
>JAYEKW010000096.1:22769-39749 GCA_034716895.1 Candidatus Neomarinimicrobiota bacterium | reverse complement strand
CTTGCTTGTAGTGGAGTGGATCCTGCGCCGTCGGAACGGTCTGTTATAGATGAATTTAACTTTGGGTCGATTGGCTTGTCGTCTATATTCCTGCGCTTTTTTGGAATTGTAATATTTTGAGGATTTTATGAGAAATATTTGTGTTATTGGTACAGGTTATGTTGGTTTGGTCAGCGGTGCTGGTCTGGCCGATTTTGGGAATGAGGTAATTTGTACCGATATTGATCAAACTAAGATCGAGTTGTTGAATCAGGGTGAGATTCCTATTTACGAACCCGGATTAAAAGAATTGGTTGACCGAAATGTATCAACAGGTCGTCTCACCTTCAGTGCGGATATAGGGACAGCAGTTCAACAATCCGAAGTTATCTTTATTGCTGTTGGCACGCCCATGGGGGATAATGGCAAAGCAGATATGAGAGCGGTTGAAGCCGTGGCTGAGACCATTGCACAAAACCTGAATGGTTATAAGGTGATCTGCACTAAAAGTACAGTTCCTGTTGGTACCGGTGCTCATTTGGCGGAACTGATCGCTTCCCGGCTGGATTCAGGAGAGAAATTTGATATTGTATCAAACCCTGAATTTCTCCGCGAAGGATCGGCAGTGAAGGATTTCCTCATACCGGATCGAATAGTCCTGGGTGTCAGCAGTGCCAGAGCTGAAACGGTTATGAGGGATGTTTATCGTCCTCTGTTTATCAATGAGACACCCCTGGTGATGACCAATGTTCCCTCATCAGAGATGATCAAATACGCCTCAAATGCTTTTTTGGCCGTGAAGATATCATTCATCAATGAAGTAGCAAATCTGGCTGATAAAGTGGGGGCGGATGTGCATACCATTGCCAGAGCCATGGGGCTGGATGGCCGGATCAGTTCAAAATTCCTGCATCCCGGACCTGGTTATGGGGGCAGTTGTTTCCCCAAGGATACAGAAGCCCTGGTTCACACTGGTGAGCAACATGGCGTACAGTTTCAGGTTGTTCAGGCAGCTATTGAGGCGAATAAGGCTCAGCGTGATGTCATTCTGGATAAAACAAGAGAGTTGTTACCAGACATGGACGGGAAAATTGTTGCCGTGCTTGGTCTGGCTTTCAAGGCCAATACAGATGATGTGCGTGATACACCCGCTGTTGAGATCATTCAGGGTCTGGAAGCAGCCGGAGCAGTGGTGCGGGCTTATGACCCTATTGCAGCTGAGAATATGAAGCGATTCTTTTTTCCTGATCTGGATACTCGCAACACGGTTGATGACACGATTCAGGGAGCGGATCTGGTCATAATTCTGACTGAGTGGAACGAATTGCGCGGTCTGGGTCTAGCAGCCCTAAAGCAGAAAATGAAGTCACCAAATATTGTGGATGCGCGGAATATTTTAAGCGTGGACCAATTAAAGAAATTGGGTTTTAACTATCGCAATGTCGGGCGAAGCAGGGTTTAGTTTGAAAATAGAAAATTGAAAATTGAAAATTGAAAATTGAAAATTGACGCCCTTGCAAAAAGCATTTAAAAAAACATGAATATCGACTTAACTACAATATTCTTAACAGGTTACGGAAATATGGCGTATGTTTATGATAATCAATACTTTGCGTCATTTCGATGAACTCAATACAACGCTCTGCGTGCTCTGCCTGCCCGCACGAAGTTATACGCAGGCGGGCGAGAGGTGCTTTTTGCGAGGCCGTCAAAATTGAAAATAGAAAACTTGTCCAATGTGGCTCAAAGCGCATAGTTGGATGGGAAAAAAAGATAAACAACTTTGAATGACCAAACTCAAAAGACCATACACATCATCACACATCAAAACTTTGTGAAACTTGGTGTCTTCGTGTCTTTGTGGGAAAAAATATTTAAGATAAAATGGGGCTGAAATGCAGGATTTATTAAAACGAGTAGAGAAAAAAGAGTTCACAGTTGGTGTGATCGGTCTGGGTTATGTGGGATTACCCCTGGCTGTTGAATTTGGGAATGCCGGAATTCGAACCATTGGTATAGACATAGATTCCAAACGGGTCGCTCGACTCAATGAGGGCGATAACTATATCCAGGATGTAAAAGATGCTGAGCTGAAAGCTCTGGTGGATAATGGCACCTTTACTGCCACCACTGACTTCTCCAGCATCAAACACATCGATGCGGTTTGTATTGCTGTTCCCACTCCCCTGAGCAAGACCAAAGACCCGGATATTACCTATATCCTTTCCGTCAATGAGCAACTTGAGAAGTATATTCACAAAGGCTTGATTGTCATATTGGAGAGTACGACTTATCCCGGTACCACCCGTGAACTGATCCAGCCGGCTCTGGAAGCATCTGGCTTGAAGGTTGGTACGGATATCTTCCTGCTTTTCTCCCCGGAGCGAGTTGATCCTGGAAATCCGGTTTATCATACAACAAATACGCCTAAAGTGATCGGTGGGGTCACAGAGAACTGTCTTGAGATGGGGATGGCTGTTTATGCGCATATCATGGATGAACTGGTCCCGGTCTCCTCACCTGAAGCCGCTGAACTGACCAAGTTGCTGGAGAACACCTTCCGCAGTATCAATATTGGATTAGCCAACGAGATGGCCATCATGTGTGCCAAGTTGGGTGTTAATGTGTGGGAAGTGATTGATGCGGCTGCTACCAAGCCTTTTGGCTTTATGAAATTTACGCCTGGTCCCGGACTGGGAGGTCACTGTATCCCCATTGATCCGCATTACTTGTCCTGGAAGATGCGCACCCTGGATTACCGTGCTCGTTTCATTGAACTGGCCAGTGAGATCAATGCCGCCATGCCTGAGTATGTGATTGAGTTGGTGAGTGATGGCCTAAATCAGGACTCAAAAAGTATCAATGGCTCAACCATTCTGTTATTGGGTATGGCTTACAAACCTGACATTGATGATGTCCGTGAATCTCCTGCTTTGGATGTCTATGCTTTGTTGGAGGCTAAAGGTGCTGCTGTGAAGTTTAATGATCCCTATGTGGCTCAGATCAAGTTCGATTCCCGGATGGAAGCATCCGTTGCTCTGGATCTGGACAGTATAGATCGGTATGATTGTGTGGTGATTACCACCAACCATTCTGAGTATGATATCAAGGCTATTGTCAAACAGTCCAAGTTGGTGATCGATACCAGGAATGCCACTGCCGGGATGCCGGATGACAATATTATTCGATTAGGAGCCTCCTGATGCGTTTTTATATGAGAACGATAACTCTACTGATCCTTATAGCCACTCTTTTTGGGCAGGATTATGGGCGGATGCAGGCACCTGGAACTGAAAGTGGATCCAGCGAAGTACAGGCTGCAATAGCACTCAAAGAGGAAGCTTTTGCTTTAGAACGAATCATTGATCCGGATCAATATATTTTAGGTCCAGGTGACAAAATTGGACTAAATATTCAGGCATCTATCAATCATACACTCCCGCTTACAATTACACCCACGGGGGATTTATTTATTCCCAGTGTTGGCGTTTGTCATGTTTCTGGCTATACACTTACTGCAGGCACTGAAGTGGTACGGAAATATGTGCTTGACCAGGCATATCCTACAGCTCAGATCAATATGGCACTTGTTAGTCCGAGACACTTTTTACTGCAAGTAAGTGGTGCAGTAAGAAAACCGGGATTTGTGATAGTTACCCCTTTATCCAGATTGGATGAAGTAATCGAAAAAGCTGGTAAATTTCACCAGCTGGCAAAGGAGTTTGAGATTTTGGTGACTAGATCCGACGAAAAACAAGAGTTGGTGAATTTTCATAAATATGTTTTAGGTGGCAATCTAAATTCAAATCCTACCTTTTTAGAAGGAGATAGAGTTAGTATTCCATTCGGTGATCTGGAGAAGAGTGGAATTGTCGTACGTGGTTCAGTTGGAGGCGGTGGTTATGATATTATTTCTGAGAGTGAAACATTAGGAAATTATATCAAACGGAAAGTACGCTTTGGTAAAAATGCAGATCTTAGAAATGTCACATTGACACGAACTATAGATAATGCAATCGTTCATTTGGTAATTGCTCCCAATAATTTCGACAAAACAGTATTAAAAGCCCAGGATGAGATAAATTTTTTATGGGAACGGGGGGTCATGGTCAATGGTTTTGTGCAAACACCGGGCGGTTTTTCCTTCTATCCAGGTTATTCTGTAGCTGATTATATAAGCCTTGCTGGCGGTAACTCTATCAATGGAGACCCAAGGCGGGTGAAGGTTATTCACCAAGATGGAGTGAATGAATATGGTGATGAAGTGATCGTTATGAGAGGTGATGTCATTTATGTTCCCAGAACACGGAAAGACATTTTCATTGGAAATTCGAGTATTTTAGGAGTATTAACTGCCCTAGCGACTGTTTATCTCACCTTTTTAGCTGTAAAGTGAAAAAGTATAGTTATTTCACATATCAAAACAGGATAACAGGAACTTTAGAAAGTGGTTAGATTGTAAACACACCTATTACCGGAAACATTCACTTGAACTCAAGTTGTTTATCAGGATGTTATTAGTTACCAATAGAGTGTTAATTAGATCATAAAGATCGTGAAAGAGAATAAGTACATGAACTTACTTGAAATATTTTCAACAATAGCTAAGTACAAGAAAGTAATAGTCGTTAATTTTATCATTGTGGCCACTTTGTCAGCAACTATCAGTCTTCTTCTTCCCAAATGGTATAGGTCAACTGTTTTAATAATGCCACCTGCAAGCCAATCACCACTGGGATCAATTGGGGTTTTAGGAAATATTGCGCTTGGTGGGATCCTCAGCGGAGGTGACGAAAACCAGAACAGATTCATTGCAATTCTAAAGAGTCGAAGGCTACTTACCGATGTGGTTGATAAGTTTGACCTGTGGAAAATTTATGATACAGATACTTATGAAAATGCACTGGCTGCGCTTCAGGGGAACATGAAAATAGAGATTGGGGATGAAATGCAGATAAAAGTTTCATTGTTCGATCAAGACCAGGAAGGAGTAGCTAACATATTAAACTATGCTATTAACAGATTAGATAGTATTAATATCGACCTGGCAACCCAGAAGGCGCACAACAATAGAATATTCATTGAAAGCAGGTTATTCGATGTGATTGACTCTTTAGCATATCTAGAAAATGATTTCATCAGTTTTCTGGAAATTAATGGAGTTTTAAGTCTACCTGATCAAATAACTGCCGGGATTACCCAGGCGGGAGAATTAAAGTCAATTATTACTCAGAAAGAAATTGAGTTAGCCGTATCTAAACAAGTATTAGACTCAGAAAATCCAACAATAACGCGTTTGAACATAGAGATACAAGTTTTACAAAAAAAATATGATGAGTATTTTAGCGAAAGGAATCTAAAGGATTTATTCCCGAACTTTAATGATATTCCAAGTTTACAGCTAAGTATTGAAAGAATTTCACGCAAGATAAAATATCACACAACAGTTTTAGAATTCCTAGGACCACAGTATGAACAGGCAAAGATCGAAGAAATAAAGAATGTTTCAACCGTGCAAGTATTGGATTGGGGTGCTCGTCCTGAGAAAAGAAGTAGGCCACACCGAACGCTTATTGTCCTAGTCTCAACGATGTTGTCCACTCTGCTATTAGCTTATGGATTGATTGTGTACGAAAAATATACTACCAGCAAAAAATAGGTAATAAGCATATCATTAATAATTAATCTTAATTCTGACAGAACTTAAAGATCGTGTTAAAGAAAATTGTAATCGATGCTTTAAAATATACTCCCACCAAGATTATTCCGGCTTTAATAAGCATCCTTATAATACCAATCTTAACCCACATGTTCTCGCCAGAACAATATGGGTATCTGGGTGTTTCGCTTTCTGCCATATCCTTATTGAGCATTCTAACAGCTGGTTGGACGGTCAATTCAAACTTACGTTTTTATGAGCAACGTAAAAATGAAGGATCGGAAATATCTCATATACAGTCTTTGATCTTTATTTCTGTTTTGTTATCAGGTTTTGTCTCCATTCTTTCATTCATTATTCTAAAAATCTTATTTCACTATACTATTATTCCTGAGGGCTTAAATAAATACACAAACAGCACTGTACTACTCCTTTTTTTAAATCCAGTTGTGGCAATTATTCTTTCTTTCTATCGAATGCAGGGAAAAACCACTGGTTATACGCTAATTGATGTATCTTTTAATACTGGTAAGTACATAATTGGACTAACCTTAATTGCATTAATGCCATTGTACTTCGGACTTGAAGCCATAATTCTTGGTGGTATTGGAGCAGCGATTATCATTATAACACTGCTTTTATTTAAAAGCGGATTTCAGCAAATCAGCTTAAATATACAAAAAGTAAACTTCCTGAAAGAATATTGGTATTACGGATATCCATTTATCATCGTTTTGCTTTCAAACTGGGTAATTACTCTGGCAACGCGTAACTTACTGTTAATCTTGCGCCCAGAGTATCCATATGAAGTTGGGTGGTTTACTGTTAGTCAAAATATCGTTGATAGATCCTTGCGTATTTTGTTTCAGCTATTAATGCTGGCTGCTTTGCCTGTTATCTACCGGACTTGGGAGAATGAAGGACCTAGTGTCACCAGAAAGTTATTATCAACAATCACAAAATATTATGTTACAATATTTGCACCAATCGTTCTGTGGCTTTCATTAACAGCACAAACAATATTTCAGGTTGTCACTGGCGAACAATATTGGGATGGATACGTAGCTGTACCGTGGTTAGCCACGGGTATATTCCTAGTAGGGTTGAACCAGTATTTTGTGCTACCGATCACGCTTAAGAAAAAAAGTAAATTGTTGGGAAAAATAACTGCTGGTTCAGCGCTTATCGGTCTGGTCCTGAATATAGTTTTGATAAAAACCATGGGCTTTATTGGAGGTTCTATCTCAATATTCATCACATTTGGTCTATTTACATCAATAACACTTTATTATTCAAATAATATTCTACCATTCACATTCAGTATTAAGCACTTGGCGAAACTCGCACTAGCACTTGCATTAATGGGGATATCCGTATTTTATTCATTAAACATATTCTTGAATCCCATTGCCAAGTTAGGATTGAGTTTTGTCGTTGGCTCCGCCATTTATGTAATTGTGTCATGGATTCTTAAAATAATTAATCTAAAAAGTGATTTCCAACAGCCAAGTAGTTGAAAATATGAAAATAATATCATCCATAGATAAAAAAGTAATAGTATTGGTGATCGTGTTAGACATAATAGCTATTGGCATTGGCATTCTTCCTATTGCCTGGGCCATGCTAATAGGTGTAGGGGCAATTGGTTTGGTTTTTATCACACACTTTCCCTTATTTGGAATCTCGATCTTTTTAGTTGGGAGCTATTTATTTTCGTTCTTTATCGGAGAGAGTCAAATAATCACTATTGTTCTTGTCGCAATAGCTTTAACGGGTACGACATTGTACTATATCGATCGAAATATTCCATATCGCAATTTGCAAAATGATTATGCCACACTTTCATTTGTATTGTTCTCAGGTTTACTCATAGTGGGTTTCTTTTATACACCCAATAAAGTTTATGCGGTTTCAAAAATATACCGCTATTTTATGTTTAATTCACTAGCATTTATGATTCCGTTCATATTCAGCGACGATATAAAATCACTAAAAAAACTGTATGCAAATATTTTTTATGTCGCACTTGGTTTAGTCATTTTATCAAGCATATTGATACTTTCTACCAATAGTTACACTTACTCAAGATTTAATCTGGATGGGAGAATGAATCCCATCTGGATTGCCAGAATAATTGGTGTTGGTATTCTGATCAGCCTGTACTATTTACAGCAAATACGTGATAGGAAGACAAAAAGTGGCTTAGTCCTATACATCTTTATTGGACTATGGATAATAGTGTTAACCGGATCTAGAGCTCCAATAATTGCTCTTCTTGTTAGTGCCATGGTATTTATGATGTTCATTCAGAAGCGCTCTCATAAATTTAAAATTCTGACGATTGCCGGGGCATTATCCTTCTCAACCATATTATTGATGTTGATTCCATCTACAGTAATCATGAGTAAATACACAACAATAGGTTCTAAAGTTTCAGTATTACAAAGATTTGCTCTGTGGGAAAAGGCAATAGAGATTTCTTTTGATAATCCCTTTATTGGAAAGGGAACCGGAGGGTTTCAATTACATAGTTTGGGGTTCTCAAAATATCCACATAATATTTTCTTGGAAACAAGTTCAGAATTAGGTCTCATTGGTCTTGTGATCATGATTTCTTTCTTTTTTCGCCCATTTTGGGATATTCCACAAATGTTTGATAAGGATAGAGCTTTTAGTGTTTTAATGCTATCACTGTGGGTTTTTGTTTCATTCAATGCACAATTTAGTGGGGATGTTACTGGAAATTACTTGGTCTGGTTTTTCATAGGAAGCTGGATTGTACTTTCATCGGAGAAGGTAAAAGTTGTATGAAAATATGTATGTTACTGATGAATGAGTTTACTCAAGATTTGCGGGTGCAAAAGGAAGGCATAAGTTTGATTAACGACCAACAGGAAGTTGTCATTATTGCCCTCAAAGATAAATATACTAAAAGAAATGAAAATCGAAATGGTATCTCAGTTTATCGCATGAGCATATCCACAAGATGGCTTCCCAAGAATTACTTCTTTTGGTTCATAAAATATATTGAATTTATGATCAGGTCGATTATCGCCGGCGTGCGAGTTTCATCACAGGCAGTCCATGCTCATGATCTTAATACTTTATTTATTGGATGGGTTGTAAAGAAAATACGTCGTATTCCCTTAGTCTATGATTCACACGAATTATACATTGATAGAATCACAAATCCTTTGGCCTTTAGATTGTGGAAAACTATAGAATCTTTTGCTATTAAGCAGGTTGACCGTGCGTATGCAGAAAATGTGTCTCGCGCTCAAGTATTAGAACAAAGATATAATGTCACAGGGATTTTGCCTTTACGTAATTGCCAACATCTGAATCTTACACCCAAAAATGATTATTTGCGAAAAAAACTAAATATTAAGTTAAATCAAAAAATAATACTGTACCAGGGACTGGTTACTAGGCTTAGAGGTGTAGATAAGCTTATAGAGATGATGAGATTCCTTCCAAGAGAATCGTATTGCCTAGTCATTATTGGGCCAGGTAAGTTTGTTGATCAGGCCAAGGTAATTATTAAGCAGGATAAGTTGCATAATATCCATGTTATTGGCAATGTTGCACTCGAAGAGCTTCCTCGTTACACGGCTTCAGCTGATCTTGGCATTTCCCTCATCCAAAATGTTAATAAAAATCACTACTACGCCCTATCGAATAAAATATTTGAATATTTATCGGCAGGACTTCCAATAGTGTTCAGTAATTTTCCTGAAATGAAGAGGGTTATCGAAGAAGAACAGGTTGGCTATGTAGTGGATGAGACCAACCCAGAACAAGCCGCAACTGCAGTAAGAAAGATATTGGAAGACACAACTCTCTATGAACAGATGGTTAACAGAGCATACGGTTGTGTTAAGGAAAAGTATAACTGGGATAATGAGGTACAAGATCTCATGTATTATTACCGCAGAGTTGACAATAATGAGTGATTTTGAAAAGAGCTTGGCTGGCATTGAGAAGTGGTTCAAGGAGAATCCTTATTACGGATATGACCCATTTGATGTAAAAGGGCATCCACTTACACTCAATTTACAGAAATATTCAATTCTACGGAAAGCCTCAAATATTGTCTTTGAGGTTGCCCCCAGATTATCTCGGCAAGTGTTAGGTGTAAAATCATCTATCAACCATAAGGGTATTGGATTAATTGCCACTGCAAACCTTATTAGGTATCGAGAGAGTGGTGCTCAGCACTATTTGGATTGCGCTGAGGAGTATCTACGATATCTTATGAAAAATAGATCATCTGATTATCCGGGGTATTCCTGGGGTTATCCTTTTGATTGGCAGAGTAAAATTCTGATACCAGCTGGCACTCCATCAGTTGTTGTCACAGTTTTAGTTGGTGAAGCATTCCTTACTTATAAAGAAATTACTAACTCCTCTGAATATGACGACGTTATTAAAGGAATCTCTAAGTTTATTACTCATGGTCTCAATGTTAGTACAAGAGAAGCTGGAATTTGCTTTAGTTATACTCCATTGGACAATTATTTGGTACACAATGCAAATATGTTTGCCGCATATTATCTAATTCGAACGGGCATAAAATATGATAATGTGGATTGGGTTTTCAAAGGCAAAGCAGCCTTGATGTTTACACTATCAGAACAACAGCATGATGGTGGGTTTACTTATTGGGGGAAAGAAATCGCACCACCATTTATCGACAATTTCCATACTGGTTATGTGCTTCGGATGTTACATAGAATTAATAAATTAGACCCAATGCTTGAAATATCTAAAGCTATTGAATTAGGTGTGGAATATTATATCAACCGATTATTCAGAAATAATTTTCCGCTTCGGGCATTAAATTCAATATACCCAATTGATATTCACACTGTTAATGAGATTCTACTGGTATATAGCGAGCTGGAAGAATATCGAACTAAACTAGAACCAACTTTTAAAAAAACATTAGACTATTTATTATGCTCAATGCAAGGTCCTGTAGGGGTATTTCACTATCGGCATTATTTTCTGTTTAAAGTGAAAACACCCTTTTTTCGATGGTCACAAGCATGGACCTATTTGAGCTTAGCTACTTTACGTGATCAAGGTTTGGTATGATGCAAATTCTGATGCTTTTGCAGACATCGTTTCCCCCTGACATCAGAGTGGAAAATGAGGTGCTAAGCCTACAAAATAATGGGTATAAAGTTCATTTATTGTGCAGTAATAAAGGGAAGGACTTGGTCTACGAATCGTGGAACGGCTCCACAATCCATCGCTTGCTCAAACCGGGTAAAAGCAATTTTATAAATAGTACACTCCAATTACCGGTTTTTCTGAATCTTCTATGGCTCATCCGTAGTATTTCATTGATTAATAAATATGATATTAAAGTAGTGCATGTACATGATCTGCCTCTGACACCAATTGCCCTATATTTAAAATACTTTCAGAAGGTAAAAATAATTTATGATATGCATGAAAACTATCCGGCGGCACTCCGGGTCTGGAAGAAGACAGGCCTCGAATACTGGCTGAAGCATCCCGAGGTTTTTAAATATATTGAACAAGTTATTATTCCTAGGTTTGATAGACTCATCGCTGTGGTTGATGAAAATCGTCATCGGATTCTGGGTGAGTATAATGTGCCTGAAGAGAAAATTTATGTTGTAAGCAATTATGTTAATTTGAACACCTTTGTTGCAGATACTCCATACCCGGATGTCCTGTTTCCTGTAGATGTAAAAGTATTCTTATATACTGGCGGGCTTGACGTTCACCGAGGTATAGACATCACGATAGAGGCTTTTCAAAAATTATCTAAGAATCATGATGATATCCTACTTTTAGTTGTTGGTGGAGGGAAATCCGCTGCAGGTAAACGGACTGAATTAGAATTGCGATCATTGGTTGATGCTGATCCTCTGTTTAGTGAGAAGGTGATTATAACTGGCTGGATAGATATAAAATATATTCCCTGGCTCATCAAACAGAGTGATTTTTGTCTGCTTCCGCAGGGGGCTAATGACCATACTAATACCACCATCCCGCATAAAATATTTCAATATATGAGTTTTGGAAAACCAGTAATTGCTGCAGATGCCACACCGGTGAAAAGGTTTCTAGCTGAATCAGGAGGCGGGGTCACTTTCATTTCGGACGATAGTGAGAACTACCACGAGGTGTTGGAAATGGTCCTGAACATGGATTACGCTAAAATGAGTTATTTTGCACGGGAAAAGACCAAGGAATCATATACCTGGGCTATCGCTGAGAGGGAGCTGCTGGCTCTATATGCCTCCCTCCACTAAAAATCATACCAACTTTCTCGTTTTACTTGCTTGAATTGTGAAAATATGATTTACGACAATAATTTATGAAAATATTGATTATCACCCAATACTACCCTCCTGAAATTGGCGCAGCTGCCACCCGTTGGAGTGAATACGCCGGGATTATGACCTCACGGGGGCATCAGGTTACTGTGTTAAGTGAACTGCCAAATTATCCATCTGGTACTATTGCTGCGGGTTATCCCAAATTCAAATATTTTACGGAAGAAAGCACAGACCCGCTACTCAGGGTTATTCGAACACCCGTCTGGGCTAATCCTCGAAAAACCACTTTGCAGCGCCTGGGTTTCTTTATCAGCTTTATGATCTCTGCTACGCTCAGGGCACTCTTGCTTCCCCAATATGATCTGATCATTGTTTCCAGCCCACCATTATTTGTTGGTTTGATCGCAACATTTCTGAGACCATTCAAAAAGGCAAAATATGTTTTAGACCTACGAGATATCTGGCCTGAATCAGCCCAGGTTCTGGGTGAGATAAAATCTGAGCGAATGCTATCATTTGGGCGGTTTCTAGAAAGAATGGTCTATCGATCAGTCGATGCCTTTTTCCTGGCAGTTCCCGGGTTTCGGAAATATTTGGCTGGTCGACATCCAGCCCAGGCAGCTAAACTAAAATTGAACCTAATGAACGGTGTTAGCAAGACCTTCATCGATCTGGTCAGCAATAGAACAACGTCTAACAATAAGAAATTTACTGTTCTGTTTAGTGGTAATATTGGTCTGGCCCAGGGACTTGAAACGGTTCTGGAAGCAGCTAAATCATTACTCCCTACAGATATCATAATCAAGATCATTGGTGATGGTGCCAAGCGGGATGCTTTAATGCTACAAGCGGAATCCATGCGTTTAAGTAATGTTACCTTTATCTCATCAATGTCTCGGGAGTTGCTGGCTGACCAGATATTATCCGCTGATATTTGTCTCGTACCTTTGATCAAAAGCCCCCTTTTTCTTAACGCAATTCCTTCAAAGATGTTAGAATATATGGCTGCTGGGAAACCAGTGATCGTAGGAATCAAGGGCGAGGTTGAGAAGCTTTTGTCAGACTCAGGAGCTGGGGTCAGCATAGATCCAGAGAACTCTAGCCACCTGACTGAAATGATTCTTGAATATAAAAATAGCCCTGAACGTGTCAAAGCCGAGGGACTATCTGGGAGTGAGTATATTCAAGCCAAAATGACTAAAGAGGTTATGCTTGAGCAAGCCATGGTTGGCTTGTTTGAAGACAAATAGGTCACCAGTCCAGCTTTACACCCACTTCATACAAGGTACCGTTCATGATTGCCACATTCATTTGCACCGTGCGGGACAAGTAATAATTCATAGCTATGCTTGATCTGGTCTCCGTTTCCAGCTCTCCGCTCAGGAAATTGCCATCCTCTTCATCGAAGGCTCCCCGCTCTGTGTAGCTGGTCAACACATCAGCACCTGGGTCATTCCCTCTAGTGAGAAGATTTATTTCAGCTTGTATGAATAATTTCGGTCCGAACAGCCAATTTGCTGACATGCTCAAGCGGGTAGTATTGGGACCATCTTGCAGCCCCAGCAACCGGCCTGCTGAGGTGTAGCTGTTAACCGGATTCAAATGGGAATAGGTCCAGGGTCTGGCGGCTGTATACTCGATGTTTACAGATGGCAGGTTTGCAACTGGAAAGTAGGTTGCTCCCAGTTGGAAGACAAATTTGTTGCCCCACCAACCCGAGAAAAGCTTCCAGAAGTCCAATTCATCAAAAAACCAGGTACCATAGCTGGTCAAACCTGGCAACACACGCCATTTAAAATCAATGGCCATGAGTTTATTGTCCAGATCGCCCTGAACGTGCTCCTCAGCAAACAGAAAGTTAACCGGGTTCAGATACCCCAACTCAAAATCACGATAGGCATAGATCACCATTTCATTAAAGGCAAACTCAAAATTGGGGCTAATGTCAAATTCAACACGCTGAGCAGATAAATTTCGACGGATATTCAATGTGTCAGAAACCGGGCTTTCATTGGGGGTTAATCTGGCGTGGATGAATTTAAATCTTAAATGAGCCATCTCGGTGGTCCACTGCAAATGGGGCAAGGGGGCTGTGTTATCAGAAAGTATGGGTGAATTTGCAGGAGAATAACCCCAGTAAACCGGTTGACGATGGATGCCCAGCGAGAAATCAGCAGGAGTATAGACCAGGGATGAGACGGGGTAGCCCCAGTTGATCCATTCCATATAATCACGTTTCAGGATGTAGCCTTCCTTATAGTTGTCAGGTAATTCAGTGAATTCATCATTTTTTGTGATCCGGTGAAAATCATACTGGGTCGTAAAGTCAATACTGCCCTTTTGGCCGAAAATGGCCAGGTGGTCGGTATAGTAACCCCGCGTGGATTTCCCATTATTTTGAACCCGAAAAGTTTCGGACCAATTGATCCAGCCCTGGGTGTTGTCGCTTTTATAGGTCATGAAAAATGGCTTAACCCCGGGGGTATCGGGGTGACGTAAACCGGAAAGATTGGATTTGCTCCAGGGGAAAGTGATCCCGTCTTCAGTAAACTCACGGTTAAATTCTTTAACATACCACTTCAGGATACTCTGATCCCGTAACGTGAGGTGCTCTTTATTACTGGCTATTTCTGCGAGCATATCGTTGATCTGGTTGAAGGTGTAGGGACGCGTACTCCAGTACTCAGCATGGATGTGACCCAGACTTTCCTGTCGCTCCAGGAAATGATATACGGGATGGTCAGTAACGAAGGGAACATTTTGAGCCAGTAGACCTTGAAAGATCAGTAATAATAGGGCAAGTTTTTTCATCCTGAAAAATAAACCGGCTTAAGACAGAAACTAATGTTGTCATGATTTTTTTTACTTCATCATAATAATGCTTACCTAGATACAATCATTGAGATTTGAGATCAATAAAATATTCTGGGGTGCAAAGGTATAAAGGTATAAGGGTTATAGAGGCTGTGTGAGAATAAGGACAACGCTTACCCCATGCTTTAGCATGGGGGTATGATAACCTACTGTATCCTTGGGCTTTAGCCCAGTATTGTTGGGCTAAAGCCCTCCTTTTTAAGGTTTTTATAACCCCCAGGCTGAAGCATGGGGTAAGTATCATCATTAACAGCACCATAGGTAGACAACTAAAGCTAATGTTAGAAAGTAATTATTCCGGCGCAATGAAGTTTTCATACAGTCTCTATATCCCTAATATCCTCGTCTCCAGGTACGCATTTGGGGGAAGAGCCTTTTTCAACTTCACTAAATCAGGTCATGCTGGCATCTTGAATCATCAAAATTTTGAATTGACCGTTAACTTTGAATCTGATTAAGAGAGTTTATATTCATTCCGTTTTTTGGGTAGTAGTTGCCTGAATGATTAACTCATAAAGGAAGTTTGATAGCAGTATGCCTCGTTGGTTAGAAAGAATTCTACTTATAATTGCTGATCTCATTGGGATCAACTTGAGCTTTTTGATCATTTTTATGCTCAGATTCGAATCCGGGATGTATGAGAATACGATTCAGCTGATATGGTCAGATATGCAATTCCCAGCCATCCTGCTGTCAGTGTTCTGGCTGTCGCTCTTTTTGTCGAATGGACTTTATAAGATCCAAAGGGTAGCCTCCAGATCTGATGAGTTGATCAATATTGTCAAATTTGTTTTTGTCGGTGTTTTCCTGCTTTATCTGCTAACTGTGGATCTTGATAATCCGGTCACTTTTGGGAAGAGTGTGCTTCTATTCTATGGGATATCATTGATCATTTGGATCAGCATTGGGCGGTTGATCATTCGCTCAACTCACCTCAATCTACTTGAAAAGGGTAAAGGCCTGGCTCCCACATTGATCGTTGGTCTGAATAGGCGAGGACTGATGGTTCAGGACGCTTTCTTTAATCGGCCCAGATCCGGTTATAAACCAGTTGGTTTCATTAAAATTGATGGAGAAGACTGGGTGGAAGAAGAATGGCTTCAAATTCCTGTTCTAGGCAAGCTTGAAGATATTTCAGATGTGATCCAGAACCAGGATATTGGAGAAGTGATCCTGGCATTGGACCATAATCATCACGATCAAACCGTGGATATTATTCGACTACTCCAGCATCATAAGGTCGGGATAAAAACCAATCCTGATATGCATGATGCCATATCCGGTTTTGCCCGGACCCAGCAGCTTCATGGAATACCCCTGATAGATATCATGCCGAACTATATGCCGCTTTGGGAACGAATTGTTAAGCGACTTTTTGACCTTACCGTGGCTTCCCTCGTATTGATCCTGACCGCTCCATTTCTGCTAATCATTGCCATGTTCATCAAGTTCAACTCAAAAGGTCCTGTTTTATTTGCTCAGGAACGGGTGGGCAGAGATGGAAAACTTTTTAAGGTGATCAAGTTCCGCACCATGATCCAGGACGCTGAGGCAGAAACGGGACCGGTATGGGCTACCGAAAATGACCCCCGCATTACCAGTGTGGGTCGGATAATGCGTCATTTGCGTCTGGATGAGTTGCCCCAGGCCATCAACGTTCTGAAAAATGAGATGAGTCTGGTGGGTCCACGACCAGAGCGTGAGTTTTTTGTAAAACAGATCACAGAGCTGTACCCATTGTATCCTCGTAGACATCAGGTGAAACCAGGCATTACTGGCTGGGCTCAGGTAAAACAGGGGTATGACACCACTCTGGAGGCTTCACGTCTAAAATTAAAGTATGATCTTTTCTACCTGGAGAATATTTCTTTAAGGCTGGATCTCAAGATCATTATGTATACAGTGTACGTGATGTTTACCGGGTCGGGGAGTAGGTAGATATAGTTAAAAATATAAATTATAAATTATGAATTACAAATTATGAATTACAAATTACAAATTACAAATTAGAAATTAGAAATTAGAAATTGACGAAACCGCTAGAAGTATCTGAGAATTCATGAAATGTGCCCTAAAACCATTAAATACAACCATATATAGTGAATACTCCTAAATCCATATATATCAACACTTTGCGTCTTTGCGTTCTCT
>JAYEKW010000096.1:3521-22669 GCA_034716895.1 Candidatus Neomarinimicrobiota bacterium | reverse complement strand
AAATTGACGAAACCGCTAGAAGTATCTGAGAATTCATGAAATGTGCCCTAAAACCATTAAATACAACCATATATAGTGAATACTCCTAAATCCATATATATCAACACTTTGCGTCTTTGCGTTCTCTGCGAGAGGTAGTTTTTGCGAGATCGTCAAAATTATAAATTAGAAATTATAAATTAGAAATCAAAAGTCAAAAGTCAAAAGTCAAAAGTCAAAAGTCAAAAGTCAAAAGTCGAAAGTCGAAAGTCGAAAGTCAAAAGGTAGAAGGTAGAGCAGATGTTAGATATTCAGAGAATTAGAGAGGATACTGAGGCTGTACGGCAGGGCATCCTGAATAAAAACGTCAGGATTGATTTTGATGTGATCTTAAAACTGGATCAGCTCCGCCGGGATGTGATCGGTGAAGGTGAGGTCCTGAAGCATGAACGTAACGTGGTCTCAAAAAAGGTGGCCATGCGGAAAAAAAATAAAGAAGATGCCTCTGATCTAATTGATCGCACCCGTGAGATAGGCCAAAGAATCAAAGCTTTGGATGATCAACAAAAAGAGACTGAGGCTGAACTTGAAAAATTATTAATGCAAATTCCTAACCTACCCCATATCTCAACACCTATTGGTAAAGATGCTGCTGAAAATCCAGTTGTAAGGGAGTGGGGCACTCGCTATGAACCTGGTTTTTCCTTGAAGACCCATTTGGAGCTGGGCGATTCACTTGATTTGTTCGATTTCCAGCGGGGCACTAAAATTGCGGGTCCCGGGTTTCCACTTTATACGGGAAAAGGAGCCCGCTTAGAGCGCGGACTGATCAATTTCATGTTGGATTTCCATATTGATAAACATGGCTATACTGAGGTATTGCCTCCAGTGGTGAGCAATCAGAAGGCTATGACCACTACTGGTCAGTTGCCCAAGTTTGAAGATGATATGTATAAAATTCCCCAGGACGAACTGTATCTGATTCCCACTGCTGAAGTTCCGGTCACCAACATTCACCAGGGTGAGATTATCGCTGAGGAAGCATTGCCAATCCACTATTGCGCCTATTCAGCTTGTTTTCGAAGAGAGGCGGGCTCTTACGGAAAGGACACGCGTGGTTTTCTTCGATTGCATCAGTTCAACAAGGTTGAATTAGTGAAATTCACAGTACCAGATGAATCTTACACTGAGCTGGAGAAACTGAGACGGGATGCAGAAGAGATCCTGGAAGCTCTGGGGCTTGAATATCGTGTAATTGAGTTGGTCACGGGTGATCTCTCCTTCGCAGCTAGCAAATGTTATGATCTTGAACTATGGGCTCCTGGTGAAGATCGTTGGCTGGAAGTTTCCAGTTGCTCAAATTTTGAGGATTTTCAGGCACGGCGGGGTGCCATTCGATATAAGCCTGAAGGAGGGGGTAAAGTACAACTGCTCCACACCCTTAATGGATCTGGAGTAGCCACACCCCGTTTGCTGGTTGCACTGTTGGAAACCTATCAACAGGCGGATGGCAGTGTGCTGCTACCGGAGATCCTGGCTCCTTATATGGGGTCAGCGGGATTGCTTTTGGAAGTAAGCAGTAAGAAGTAAAGAGTAAAAAACTTGTCTATCGTAGTTCTCAGAACGCAGATAGAAAATAGTTGTTGGGTATAGCAAACCCTTCGATTATTGACATGACTAAACTCATTGATATTGAATAGGATATAGATGCTACATTACTTTTTAGTGCTGGTTTTGTTGGGGCCGTGGACTGCCATTCTGGTTCCTCTGGCGATCCTGGGAAAATTGATAAACCCTCAGGGAACACTATCCCATCGAGTAGGGCAAATCTGGAGTTGGGGCATTCTTAAAGCTTCTCTGGTAAAGGTGGAGATCAAGGGACTGGAGAACATTGATCATAAAGCCCAATATATCTTCATCTGCAACCATACGTCGGCTTTTGATATTCCAGCAGTTTATTGGGGCATCAAAAACAAACAGGGTATGCTGGCCAAGAAACAATTGAAATATGTCCCGTTCTTCGGTTGGGCCATGTGGGCAGCTGGTAATTTTTTTATTGATCGAAAAAGTCACAGAAAAGCTATAGCTGTGATGGATCAAGTGGCTGAGCTCCTGTCTGTAAGAAAAGATCATTCACTGGTAATATTTGCCGAAGGAACTCGCAGTTTGGATGGACAACTCCAACGGTTCAAAAAAGGTGCCTTCATCCTTTCTTTAGATACAGGGATCCCCATTGTGCCCCTGGTGATAAATGGAGCCTTCAAAGCCAAAAGTAAAAAAGGTCGGCGGATCGTTGCCACCACCATCAGTCTTTCCATACTACCTCCAATGGATCCTGCAGATTACAGCCAGGAACTCCGTCAACAATATGTAAATGATGCTCATAATCTATTTGTGGAGCACTATGAGTCTCCCCTTAATTAACATTCCAATTTAATGGTAGAGCCGCAATGCATTGCGGCTCTACCATTGGAAATAAACCTTCTCATAGGGTTGTTATTGCTTAACTTCCCCTCAACCAAACCAGGACAGGAAGATGTATACAATAATGGATGTGGCCGGTGGCAATCATATTGCTGAACCAACCAATTTCCATTGGAGAGATCTGGAAGAGAATCTGGTGAACTGGTGGCTTCAACAATCAATAACCCGGTCTGATCTTATGACAGCTGACGGCGAGCATCTCATCGTGTTAGATCCAGGGCATCTTAATGACGGAGCTGGACCTGATATCCTGGATTGTCATTTGATCCTGGATGATAGAGAGCTTGCTGGTCCGGTGGAAATGCACCGTCGGTCTAAAGACTGGTTCGGACACAAACATCACCAGGACCCCCATTATCAGGATGTTATTCTGCATGTTGTTGAGGAGGATCAAGGAGGTCCTGATCTCCCCACATTAATATTGCCGAATCAAAAAGGTTCGAAGTCATTTTGTCTGGCCGAACGATGCGTTTCTCAGGCAGAACTGGTTCAATTTGCCGAAAATCGCTTCAGGCGTAAAATGAATCATTTAAAAGCTCTTGGAAGCATAGACTCTGATTATGACCCGTTATTATTGGGTTTGTACGAGATCATACTGGCTGGTCCACATCGTCACCGATCGTTGCAGGAGCTGGCTCTGAGATTGGGGCTGGCAGCCTGGCCGGATTCCAAGGTGTGGCAAGGCAGTCGCCAGGCATACCCTGGATCGGGACCATCGTTACAGTTGCTGGATCGGTTGATCAAAAATGCAGATCTATTTGAACCGTTGCAGCGTTGCTTGCTGAAACCTGCTGGCTGGCGAGAGTGGGATACGATCCTAAGCCCGCTATTCAGTCTGGGTATTTCCAGAAGTCAAGGACGCGAATGGGTGGTGAATATTCTGGCTCCCCATTACGGCTTTGATGAAGGACTGGGACTATGGCTGAGAATGACCCCCTTCCGACACTATGGATTTGAGAAATGGGTGTGTAGAAATCTGGGAGTTACTTGTGCTAAAACCATTGCTGAACAACAGGCCCTGCTTGAGTGGCGGGAATTATTGTGCGTTCCAGGGAACTGCCAGGCTTGTCCTTTGACTCATCAGACCTTAGCTTGGTTTGATTAAATCACAGGATGATATAAAAGTTATAAGAGCTTGATTCTGAGCTTGTTATCGGATAATCCAAATGATATCTTCTCTCCCAATATGAAATTTATTAACACTTCACACATGATTTGGCTGGCTATTGTCTTTGGCTTGATTCTCAATACACAGGGTCTGGCCGCGGGTCATGCACCTATGCCCAGTATGGTAAGTATGGGACAATTAATCCAGCCGGTATTGGATCTACAGGATGATGATTTTCTGCTGGAATATTTCCTGCAGGAAGCTAAACGCTATTATGCAGATGCACGTCTGATGATCGTAGCACGCGATACACTGGGGGTTCAGTTTGAAGTAGAACGTCTGGTTGCTACGCTGGCTGCCATCGAAGAAATAGATGAGCCCCTACCGGAAGAGATCCGGGAAACGGTTAGTGGGTTAAGCGAATTAGCTTCCACCGATTTTAACGGACTTATCAGTGAAGAACTACAGTCCTTATTGGGACAGCCTTCTTTAAAAGACCAACTTTCACGGATGAGTGATCTGCTGGATTCACTTGATTCTGATGTAAGCTTTGTGGTGGTTGACGATCGCGATGGTCATCTACCGCTTATTTTGAATAGCCGTGTAAAAACGATGATCAAATTATTGGGTGAAAGAAAACATAAAGAGTTCCAGATCTGGCTCGATCGATATTCTCAATATGCCAGTACCATTCGTCCTATCCTGGCTTCTTATGGTATTCCTGAAGAATTGATCTATTTGGCCATGATCGAATCAGGTCTAAATCCCAAAGCTTATTCCTATGCACACGCAGTGGGTCCCTGGCAATTTATTTCAGCCACGGGACGGAGATATGGGTTGAAGCGTGATTGGTGGGTAGATGAGCGACGGGATTTTGTTAAATCGACCCACGCCGGTGCTCAATATCTAAAAGCGCTATACGATGAATTCGATGATTGGTACCTGGCAATGGCCAGTTACAACACAGGTGAAAGTCGAGTCCGTCGGACGATCAGGCGTGAGGGTCATCGAGACTACTGGCGCATGATCACCTTACCCAGACAAACACGTAATTATGTAGCGACCGTTCTGGCGGCAGCCATCATTTGTCGTGATCCCGAGAGTTATGGATTTACGATCAAAGAACTTACTGATTGGGAATACGAGATCATTGAAATAGACCGCAGCCTGGATTTGGATAAGATCGCGTACGCGCTGCGAGTTGATTATCAACAATTAAAAGCCTATAACCCCGAGTTGCGTCAGGGGGTGACCCCACCTTCAAAAACACCCTACCAATTAAGGGTTCCACTTGGGAAAGGTGATGTCCTGCCAAAAAAGATGGCCGCCATTCCCACGTCAGACAAGATCGACTACCAAATTCATTATGTGCGTCGGGGCGAAACGCTTTCTGTTATTGCCAGCCGATACAATGTTTCGCTTACCAAACTGGTTCAGGCCAATCGGATCAAGAATCGAAACCGCCTGTCAGTTGGACAAAAATTGGTGATTCCAGCTCCCAAGCGTTATACAGCTTCCACTCGCAGGAGTAAATCCAGTGGATCTGCTCCCGCTTCCTCAGATTATGTAAAGAAAGTTTATCGGGTGAAGAAGGGGGACACACTGGGACAAATTGCCGAGAACTATCGCACGACGGCAAAACGCATCAGATACTGGAATGGGTTGCGTTATGGCGAACACATCTACCCTGGTCAAAAATTGACTCTCTACACCAAGAAAAAAAATGGATAGACCCTACCAGAAGAGAAATCGCATCTACGGCGCTCTGTTAATTATCGTGTTGGTGATACTGGTATTCATGGTTTCACGTAAGAACAGTGGTAAACCATGGTTCGACCGTCAAAGTCGTATTGCTGTGCACTCATTGGAAGGTGAGATCAGTTCTTCTCGAAAATGGATCGCCACCTTAAAGGAGTTCTCAAATAATGAACAGGTCGCTGCAATATTGATTCCCATCAATTCGCCGGGTGGGCAGGTAGCACCCTCTCAGGAACTTTACCATGCCATTAGAGAAGTGCGTGAGAAGAGTGATAAACCAATCTTTGTGAGTATGTCGAGTGTGGCGGCTTCAGGGGGTTATTATGCTGCTTTAGGAGCAGACACCATCTATGCCAACGCCGGCACTCTTACCGGGAGTATTGGAGTCATTATGCAGTTTCCGGTTTACTCGGATTTGATGGAAAAGATCGGTATTGGCATGCGGGTGGTCAAATCTCAAGAATTTAAAGATGCTGGCTCGCCTTTTCGAGAGATGACGGCCAGGGAGCAAGCTTATTATCAAGAACTGATAGATGATGTATATGATCAGTTCACCGAAGTGGTTTCTCGGGAGCGGGGAATCGATGAGATCAACATGCAATCGCTGGCCAATGGAAAAGTATTTACTGGGAGACAGGCCTACAAAAATGGATTGGTGGACACTGTTGGGACATTTGAAGATGCGCGACGAGCGCTTTGTGTGCTTACCGGCATTCCAGAAGATAGCCCGCTACTCTTTCCCGTAGAACCGAGACGCTCCTGGTGGACCATCCTTAAAGAAGACGTGAGTACAGCACTTCCTGGTTGGGAGTCCTCTGAAAGTATTAAGTTACAATACCGCATTCCCTATTAAAGAAGGAGGAGAGCATGACCAAAGCTGATATGGTCGATATTATCTCAAGTGGAACAGGATTGACCAAAGTAGAAACGGAAGCAGTGCTTGACGCTTTCCTCACTACGTTGGCTGAAGCCATGGTAGATGGTCGTCGGGTAGAGTTCAGGAAATTTGGCAGTTTTGGGGTGAAGAAGCGGGCTCCTAAACAAGCCAGAAACCCTGGAACCGGTGAGGCTGTCAATCTTCCAGCTCGTTATGTACCTGTTTTCAAACCATCTCGTTTGTTGCGAGAGCGGGTCAACGACTCCTTAATGGCTCGAGAATAGTCAACCAACACAAACGATAAATTGTTTTGTGAACTATGGTTGGGGGCTTATATTCGCCGCGCATTGAAAGAGGAGAAGCTACATGCCCTGTGGAAAAAAACGGAAACGGCGTAAGATCGCAACACATAAACGCAAGAAGCGTTTACGCTCAAATCGTCAGAAGAAAAAGATCCGTTAGGACTTTCTTAAATCATTATATTGAGGGTGGCAGATCGAGATTTGTCACCCTCTTTTATTTTTAAATAGCATTATGGCTCAACCCTTAGAGCTTTATAACACACTTTCGGTATCCCAGATAACGGGTCATATTCAGCACGCCCTGGAAGTAGATTTTGCTTCCGTTTGGGTGAAAGGTGAAATTTCAAATTTAACCCGGCACAGTTCAGGACACTGGTATTTCAGTTTAAAAGACCGGAATGCCCAGCTTGGGGCGGTCATGTTTCGCCGCCAGAATGCATCGGTTCGTTTCGAAATATCGCATGGTATGGAAATTACTGTTCATGGTCGGATCTCGGTATATCCACCCCAGGGTCGTTACCAACTAATCGTTGATCAGATGCTGCCGGCCGGTCAGGGTGATCTGCATCTGGCGTTTGAAGCCCTCAAAACAAAGTTGCAAGCGGAAGGTCTTTTTGATCCTGCACGGAAACAGCCTTTACCGGCATATCCAGAGCGGATCGGTATCATTACTTCACCAACTGGCGCAGCCATCCGTGATATGCTCAATATTTTAGGTCGTCGTTTTCCACTGGCCGAGTTGCTTCTGTTACCGGTTCGGGTTCAGGGTGAAGGCGCAGCTGCAGAAATTGCCCAGGCCATCGAAATATTCAATCAAAGAGCTGAGTGTCAGGTTCTCATTGTTGGCCGGGGGGGTGGATCTCTGGAAGATCTCTGGGCTTTTAATGAAGAACTGGTAGCGCGAGCTATAGCGGCTTCTACGATTCCAATTGTGAGTGGTGTTGGGCATGAGACGGATACCACTATCAGTGATTTTACTGCAGATCATCGGGCACCCACACCCTCTGCGGCGGCAGAATTAGTTGTTCCGGATAGTCAGGAACTGGGAGCAAGATTGATCACCATGGGTCAGTCCCTACAAAAAAATATCAGCCATCGAGCAGATCGTTTTGGACAGCGGTTGGAAGCCATCCAAAATTCATATGCCTTAAAACGTCCAGTTCTAATGATCGATCAATCGCTCCAACGGTTGGATCAATTGCAAGATCGGTCATTTCGGTCTTCCTCAGAGAAAATAAAGTTTATGCTGAGTAAACTGGATGGGTTGGAACAACAGGTGCAACTTTTAAGTCCACTGGCCATCCTGGATCGGGGATATGCAGTTCTGAGTCAAGATGATGGGCAGATCATCCAGTCAGTGGAACAAGTGGCTGCCGGTGATCAGGTTAGGATCAGGTTGAAAGATGGAACCCTGGGGGTTGCTGTTGATGAGGTTGAGAATAGGAAATAGAGAGTAGAAAATAGAAAATAGAAAATAGAAAATAGAAAATAGAAAGTAGAGAGTAGAAAGTAGAAAGCTTTCCAGGGCGTAGCCGATAGGTGAAGACTGGTAGAAAATAGAAATTCAAAGCTTGTCTGGCGTGCTGTGGAGGCGGAAATCCCTGTCATTGTGCGAGAAGAATAGAGTTACATCCAATAACTGAAGGGGCTACATTTAATAATGAGTGAAAAAGAGAAAACATTCGAAGTTCTCATGGGCGAATTGGAGTCCCTGGTTGCTAAGCTTGAGGGTGAGGATCTAAATCTGGATGAGGCGATTCAACATAATGAAGCAGCCCTTAAGTTGATTAAAGTGTGTCGAAAACGTCTGGATTCTGCCAGGCAGAAGATTGATAAATTGGTTCAGACCTCTGAAGGTGATTGGCAGAAACAACAGTTGGATTGATTGGGTATTAAGTAAAAACCAGCAGGTGAAATAGATGAAATTTGCAATTTGGGGTTTCCAAAGTGATACTGAGGTTTGCAAACATGTCACTGAGATCCTGGATCTGTTACTGGCAGAAGGGCATGAACCATATTTACTGGACAGTTTTGCCAGTATGCTGGATATTGACCATCCCGAGATTCATGTTATCCGTGAGGATCAGATACCCAGCGACACTGATTTTATTATTTCTATAGGCGGAGACGGAACGCTGCTTTCGGCTGCTCAGGCAGTCATGCGCGCTCCCATTCCCATCCTGGGTATCAATCTGGGCAGTCTGGGCTTTCTTACCAGCCTGGAACGTGATTGGCGATCAGGATTGAATGATATCATCAAGGGCCGCTATCATATTGAAGAACGGATGGTTTTAAATTGTCGTCTTGAATTTCCAGATGGTAGTGAAGAGACACTATGGGCTCTGAATGATGTTGTTATCGAGCGTGCTGATATTTTCAATCTGCTTTCACTAGAGGTTCGGATCGGGGACGAACTGCTCAATCGCTACATGTCTGATGGTTTGATCCTGTCGACCCCTACTGGCTCCACGGCTTATGCACTATCCGCTGGCGGTCCAATTATTGATCCAAGGCTGGATGCCATTCTCATCACGCCCATTTCAGCTCATACTCTTTCTGTTCGTCCAGTTGTATTGACTGGAAAAGAAAATATCTATATCAATTTATCAAAGTCGGAGAGCCATGCCCACCTCCATATCGATGGAAAAAACACCAGGCAGATCGATTCCAGCTTAAGAATTCGCGTCAGACCCAGTTCCTATCGAATCCAACTGGTGGTGACTCCGGATAATACTTTCTACGAGAAGCTTAGGAAAAAACTGCACTGGGGACAGCGTTCAAGCTGACCGGAGTATCATCACTTATCCGTCTTGGTCAGCCCGAAGAGCGTGACCTTGTTTTGGCTCACCCCGGATCAATTTTTTACAAATAAATTCTTGAGGACATAACCGGCAATTCCCGGATTCTCCTTCAAACGGCGGCTGGAGTAGGCATACCATTCACTACCAAAGGGGACGTATATGCGCACGCGATGCCCGGCATGCTGTAATGCTTTCAGGCGCTTTTCGATGGGAACTCCCAACAGGGCTTGGAATTCATATTTTTCGGGAGCAATCCCAAATTGTGAGATCAATTTGAGGGATTCGTCAATGAGATAAGTATCATGGGTGGCGATTCCGATGTAGGCTCCCCGGGTCAGCATCTCCCTGAGGATATCCAGAAAATTCTGACGCACTTCAGCTTTTCCCTGATAGGCAATCTCAGCAGATTCTTTATAGATACCCTTGCAGATCCTTAAATTTCCCTGGCTGCTTGCAATGGTCTTTACGTCGTCCAGGCTACGCCGCATGTAAGACTGGATCACAGTTCCCAGGTGAGGATGATCATTGCGCAGGCGTTCATATATCGCGAGGGTCTGAGTCGTATAGGGGGAATCTTCCATATCGATCCGAATGAAGACTCCAGAGGCGTGTGCTTCAGTGACAATTCTTCTGATGTTATCAAAAGCAAGATCAGGTGAAATACCCAAGCCCAGAGCAGTTGGTTTCAATGAGACATTCTTCTCAATACCGCTTTCGACCACCTCCGATATCAACTTTAAATAGTCATCGCGTTCGGCATTGGCTTGTGCTTCACTGGAAACTGATTCACCCAGAATGTCCAATGTGGTTAAGAAACCTTGCCTTTGCAACTTCTGACATGTGCTAATGGCAGAGGATGTGTCCTCACCTGCGATATATCGGTTTGAGATCAGTTTTACAACAGCCCGGGGAGCCAGTGGCATAAGTGCTACAACAAGTTTATTAAACACACAACCTCCGTGTCTTTTTGATATCAGAAAAGGTTCATGTCAATTCAGCGCAATGGACGCTGATAGTACTCGAAGACTTTGCCAGTATCATGCCAATTAGGGTATTTTTGGAGGATTCGAGTGTGTAATGAAAAATGTTTTGAAATGCCTTCTCGAACATGACCCGAGACAAACAGATAGCCTCGTTTTTTTAGCCAGTTGATATAAACGCGTTTAAGCATTTTGGCATAACCCTGTCCCTGATGTTTCTCATCAAAGATAAAGGCGTAGGTATAGATCGTCTCATGGTCACCCAGAGTCGGATCAACAACCGCCCAATTTTCATCATGGAAGTTTTCCAGGGGGACCCCGATCAGAAACCCGATCAATTCATTTCGCAATATACCGACGAAAGGCAGGGTGTGGGGATGATTGAAGTACTTCCAAACGGTTTTTTTAGTGAAGGCTGTCCCGGCCCCAAATGGTTTGATAAGCCCCTGAGAAATATCGATGATACGTTCAGCATCTTTGGCTGATAAAGCTTCAACAAGTTGTACCTGGAAATTCAAGGTGGCGGCGATCAGCTTACACTCTGAACGAGCTGGTGTTTTGGCTGGAGGTTTAAAAAATTCCAATTGAGACATGGCGCTCAAGTTTAAATCCCGGCTCTCCTTTTACCAAATCTTTTCAGCTGCGGATCCACGCAGGTTTACCACGATCCCTGGTTGCAAAAAAATAAGATCAGCTTAACCCTCAATACACCACCTCTAGTATAATTGATGTAATAAGACTGCAGCACCATCCAGTTTTTTGTTGAATTGCCTCAGGGGCATCCTAATTTGAAATTAGTGA
Source organism: Candidatus Neomarinimicrobiota bacterium (assembly GCA_034716895.1). NCBI lineage: Bacteria > Pseudomonadati > Fidelibacterota > Fidelibacterota bacterium. The sequence continues at coordinate 11,579 of JAYEKW010000096.1, read as the reverse complement.
ATGAACAAACGCCAATAATAAAGATAGATATCAATTAAATGCTTGAAATGATCATGTTGGGTAGCGGTAGCGGCGGCAACGCCTGTATTGTTAAAAATGAGGATACCATGATCCTGATCGACGCGGGGTTTAGCGGAGCAGAGCTACGCCGAAGGATGCAGCTAGTCGGTCTGGAACCAGATGATCTTGAAGCCTGCCTGATCACCCATGAACATGGAGATCACATTAAGGGTGCCAGTATCTTGTCTCGACGACACAAAGTTCATTTATTTATGCATCCGGCCACGAAACGAGCTGGAGGGAAAAAATTTAACGGCTCTGAGAGGATCCGACACTTCGAGATGAAGGAGGTCATGGATCTGGGGTCATTGCAGGTTACCAGTATCCCGACTTTGCATGATTCAGCTTCAGCTACCGGATTTCTAATTGAAAGCGGTGGGGTGAGTCTGGCATATTTAACAGATCTGGGGGCCGTCACTGAAGATAATTTCCTGATGGTGCGTCATGCTGATTACCTCGTGATGGAAGCTAATCACGATCGGGATATGCTTTGGAATGGTCCTTACCCATCTCACTTAAAGGCTCGTGTCGATAGCCGCGTTGGCCATCTTTCTAATCATGACAGTGCTGAATTCATTGCCTTACTGGCCGAGCTGGGTAAACTCAAGGGTGTTATGCTGGCCCATTTAAGTGAAAAAAATAATGATCCTGAATTGGCTTTGACCACTGTTCGCAAGCGCCAGAAAAGAGACCTTGAGATAGTCGTGGCTCGTCAGGATCAACCATCAAAACCAATTGAAGTGGAGAAAAAATGAAAAACACATCACGCTCGAATGCTATTCTGATATTACTTGCCTTGGCAGTGATGGTCAGTTGTAGCAAGGAACCCAAAGTACCAGCAGATGAATACATCAAGATGGAAACATCCCGAGGTACCATCATTATTGATCTGTTCGAAACAGAAACCCCTTTACACGCAGCAAATTATAAAAAACTGACTGAAGAAGGTGCTCTGGAAGGGATCTATTTCCACCGCGTTATTCCTGGTTTTGTAGTGCAGGGTGGTGATCCGCTGACCCGTGATAATGATTTGCGTCAGGATGATGGTACCGGCGGTATCGGCGAAAGAATTCCAGCTGAGATTGGTCAGTCTCACTTGCGTGGTGCCCTGGGTGCTGCCCGGGATGGTAACCCGGAGAAGAAATCCAATGGAAGTCAGTTTTACTTTTGTTTAGCTCGTTTAGCTCAACTGGATGGGAATTATACTGTTTTCGGGAATGTGGTTGAAGGTATGGACGTTGTGGATCAGATCGCAACCTTGGAACGTGATAAGGGTAATAATCCACTTGAATCGGTCACTATTCTGAAGACCAGTATGGTGTCCTCGGAAGATTACCAGAAATAGCTTATGTCTCGACCGCGCTTTGGCTTGGCTTTGGGTGGGGGAGGTGCCCGGGGGTTTGCTCACATCGGTGTTATCCAACGTCTTGAAGAAATTGGGATCAGGCCGGATATCATCACCGGAGCCAGTATGGGTGCCCTGGTGGCAGCTACATATATCAAAACCGGTGGAGCTGTGGCCGCCCTTGATGACCTCAACAATCTATTTGAGAGTGAGGAATTTAAAAAACTGGGCATGCACCTGATCAATGTGAAAGGTCGCGGGGGTGAATCATTCTGGCATCAGGTCTCTTCAGCTATCCAGGATCGGATCATTATCAATCTGGCTCATTCTAAACGGGGACTGGTTCGTGAGGATCGGATAAGTGCCGCAATGGAGATCTCGATCACAGAGGACAAGTGGTCCAATGATGGCCAAATCCTGGGCATTGTTGCCACTGACCTGTATACTGGTGAGGATGTTTACTTCACTGAGGGCTCGCTTTTGCAGGCAGTGATGGCATCCATTGCTATCCCCGGATATTTACCTCCAGTTCAAATTGAAGGCAGAACTCTGGTCGATGGTGGTGTCTCACAACAGGTTCCGATTCGCCTTGCTCGAAAAATGGGAGCTGATTTTGTACTGGCAGTGGATGTGGGACAGGATATGAAACCTTTATCCGAGATGGACAATGCCATGGCCATCATGAGCCAGAGTGAAAACATTCGTTCTTGTCACTATCGCGACATGTTAAACCGTGAGGCTGATGTACTTTTGCTTCCAGAAATGCCAGGTGTGCATTGGTCAGCTTCTGAGCAAAGAGCTACTTTTGTAGAACTGGGGCTCCAGGCCTTTGATGACCAGCGAGTAGCCTTGGAACGAGCCTGGTATCAAACAAAATACCCGCTTTGGGGTTGGTTAAAATCGTATTTTGAAAAGACCTCTGGAAATTGAACGAATAAGGATAGACAGAACCATGCGCCTAACATTCAAATTATTACTCATCACCCTTTTTGTGATCTCATTTTCAGGTCTGTATGGCCAACCGGCTCAACCTGAAATTCTAACAGTTCAGTTGCTTGCCAGTCAGGATGCAGCTGTAGCAGGAGAAAAACTTGATGTCGCTCTGGTGGTGGATATCAGTTCTCCCTGGCATGTGTACGCACCTGTGGGAAACGATGATTTCACTATTCCTGTTTCGCCGGAGATCTTTGTTGAAGGTCAGGCTTATACAGTTGCAGACTGGCAATATCCCGAAGCTGAAAAAGTTGCGGTAGCAGGGGTTAAAGAACCGGCAGCCGTCTATGGGAATCGTTTGATCTTGAGGACCTCACTGGCTGTAAGCGAATCTGCACAAACCAGTTTGCAGATCAAGGGTGAAGTATATTACCAGGCTTGCGATGATACCCAATGTCTGATTCCGTCAACCGTTGATTTCTCCCTGTCCATACCTGTTGTTGCGCAGGCTGCAGAAAGCAGTTCCATCAACCCTGACCTATTTGTCGATGCACAATCCGAAGTCTCGGATGTAGCGGTAGCATCAATTGCAGAGGAAGATGATGATATCTCTGGCATGGTTGATAAATACGGGATGATCCTGACCTTTGCGATCATTTTCTTTGGTGGTTTGGCTCTGAACTTGACTCCCTGCGTATACCCCCTGATTCCCATCACCATCAGTTTTTTTGGAGGAACCGGGGCAAGTAAGGGACGCACATTCTGGATGGCACTGGCCTATGTCCTGGGTATTGCGGTTACCTATTCCATTTTGGGGGTGGCAGCTGCCCTGGGAGGTGGTCTCTTTGGAGCGCTACTCACCAATCCCATCGTTCTCATTGGAATTGCAGCCATTTTAGTTGGATTATCCCTGTCGATGTTTGGCTTATATGAGTTCAGGCTGCCCACCGGTTTGATGACTGCTGCCAGTCAGTCCAAAGCGGGAATCTTTGGTTCGTTTTTCATGGGTTTGACCCTGGGTATTGTAGCAGCACCCTGTGTGGGCCCCTTTGTGATCGGCCTGCTAACTTATGTAGCTGCCCAACAGAGTGTTGTCCTGGGGTTCACCATGTTTTTCACGTTGGCCATGGGTCTTGGTTTACCCTATCTTTTTCTGGCCATGTATTCCAGTAAGCTTTCAACTTTACCGCGTTCGGGAACCTGGATGATCGGGGTAAGGGTTATCTTCGGCTTTGTACTGATTGCCATGGCACTCTATTTCGTAATGCCTTTGCTGGGTGATTTTGGCGGTATGGTAATGGCTATTTTCCTAGTCGGCGCCGGCAGCTATCTGATCATGTTTGAAAAGAGCGGTGTGGGCAATCCGGTATTTGATCGGATCAAACAGGCAATTGCAATCCTGTTGATTATGATTGGAACCTGGATGGGTGTTCCGGAACCGGAAATTACCGGAGGTGGTATTGCCTGGGCTCATCCTACAACAGAATTAGAGCTGGATGCACTGCTAGCCAGTGAAAAGCCAGTTATGATCGATGTCTATGCTGACTGGTGTATTCCCTGTAAGGAAATGGATAAATTTACCTTCCCAAATGCTGAGGTCGTGCAGTTGTCCAAGTCATTCACAGCGATCAAGATCGATATGACCCATCAGAATGGCACGTTCGAACAAGAGCTTCTGGAACGCTTTTCCATTAAAGGTGTGCCGACTTATATTTTCCTGAAGAATGAGACAGAGTTGGCCTCGTTACGGTCAACCGGATTCGAAAATGCTGATAAATTTCTTCAGCGTATGCAACAGGTTCAATAGATATTGAAAATATTGGATCAAATATGTTGTGCAGTCAGTTGTGAAAATGTGATTGTGTCAAATATTTGTGCTTGGCCTGTAGCTGGTGGGTTTCTACATTAGCGGCTAGCTTTAGAAGCAGGTATGCATAGACCTAAACTCTATATAACCCCTTTTTTATTAATACTTTTTAGTGCCGCGATCGTGTTTGGTCAGGATTTGGATGAGCGTCATCCGTACTGGGTCTTTTTTCATGATAAAGAAGCTACCAATGAAGCCAGTTTCGATCCAGCAGAATTTGATTTCTCTCATCTGAGTGATAGAGCGTTAGCTCGTCGAGCGCTGCGCGGAACGGTAACAGGCCCAACTTATCGTGATATCATGATTCCCCAGGTCTATATCGATGAGATCATGGATCCTAATGTAGAATTGCGTACCACCAGTCGCTGGTTGAATGCAGTTTCCATCCTGGCAACCGAGAGCTATATCGAAGGGCTTTCCAATAATACTGTTGTAAAAAAGACCAAGCGGATCCACAAGGTTTCCAAGAAAATGATCAAGCGCATCGCCCGCGAAGATGACGAATACTATAATGATGAAGACTATGGCAATAGTTACGATCAGATCGAACAGATCAATGCCATAGCTGCCCATGAAGCTGGAATTACGGGAACTGATGTCTGGTTGCTCATGCTTGATACAGGGTTCTATACTGATCATGTAGCCTTCCAGCAGGAACGCATCGTAGCCGAATATGATTTTATCCAGGCTGATTCAGTTACTCAAAATCAGGATGGTGATGCTGATGGCCAGCATAACCATGGCACATTGACTGCCACAGCAGCGGGTGGATATGTTGATGGGATCCTCCGTGGTGTAGCCTATGAATGTAAGTATCTGTTGGCTAAGACTGAGATCCTGGATCAGGAAATCCAAGCTGAAGAAGATTATTATGTGGCTGCCCTGGAGTGGGGTGAAGCACTTGGTGCCGATGTGGCCTCCAGCTCTCTTGGGTATTTGGATTGGTATACTTATGCTGATATGGATGGGGAGACTGGTATTACCACCAATGCAGTCGATTATGCTGTAAGTCTGGGATTGGTTTGTGTCACCGCTGCCGGGAATGAGGGGAATGGCGCTTGGTATTACATTATTGCGCCGGCTGATGCCGATTCCGTTATCTCAGTAGGTGCAGTTGATTTTGAAAATAATATTGCCAGCTTTAGTTCACATGGACCCACATCTGATATGCGTATCAAGCCTGAGGTTCTGGCTTTGGGTATTGGTACCTTTGCCGCCTGGACCAGCTCACCGGAAGCCTATACAACTGCAAATGGAACCAGCCTGTCCACACCACTGGTAGCAGGTGCTGTAGCCCTGATTCTTGAAGCCCATCCCAATTGGACTCCAATGATGGTCCGGGAAGCACTTATGATGACTGCTGACGGGAGCACTTCCCCGGATAATACACGAGGTTTTGGACTCGTTGATGTCATGGCTGCCATTGACTATGATTTCGGGATAGTCCCCGGTGATGTCACTGAAGATGGTGACTTGAACGTCAGTGATGCTGTTTTATTGCTGGAATGGGTGCTGAATAACCCGACCATATCAGAGGTTCAGTTTGAAGTGGCAGATGTCAATAATGACAATCAAGTGAATATTCTGGATATTGTAGTTCTGGTGGAATGGATTCTCACACTATAGACAAATTTTGTTCACTACTGAAAGCCCCCCGGTGGGGCTTTTTTTATTGCGGGACTTTATGGAAGTGCTAATATGGCTCCGATGGAACAACCTGAGTTATCACCCCTGATCATTGACGGCCCACCCTGGGAAAAAAAGCATGAGATCGGATTTTTTGTCGGTTTCATTGAAACCATTAAGGTCTTCCTATTAAAACCAGCCAGTGCTTTCAGCGTGATGCGACGAGCCGCCAGTGTTGGTGATGCCCTGGTTTATACAGTGGCCATCCAGGTTTTCACCTTTTTGTGGATGTTCGCCATTAGCGATGTAGACCCGGAGATGCTGTTACCCCAGGATCCAGCGATCCGGGATATGCTTCAACTGCCTGAAAACTTTGGGCAGATCATGGTACTTATTTATCCCCTTTCTGTCATGCTGTTACAGTTTGTCTCAGCCTATTCTGTGCATCTGGTTTTGAAATGGCGGGATTTACAAACCTATGATTTCTCCCTGGTGTTCAGGATCTTTGCTTACGCCAGTGGTACAGGAGCCGTTTTAGCTCTGATCCCTGTTTTGGGTGGAGTGCTATCTTTTTTAATGACCATTTATCTGAGTTATGTAGGTTTGAGAACGATCTATGGGCTGAATCCAGGCTCTTTTGCCATCACGGCTCTATTGGCGATCATGATCACGCTTGGCTTATACCTGGCTCTGGTTGTCGGTGTCACGATCCTCTTGCTTATCTTCTCGCTTCTCCTCTGATTCAGAACTGTCTTCAGGCTTCAATATAGGAAATTCCCGGGAACCATCTATTCGCACCATCGTTTTAGTTTATGCGAAAGGGGTAGCTCATGTTGACATTATCACCGGTAAAGACTAAATTCTCTCCGTTTATGCGAGGAAAAAGTAAAAGACTATTGTTGCTGATATTCGGAGCCATGTTGCTGCAGTCCTGCTATACTTTGCTGTATCCTCCTGAGACACTTCCCCAAACGGTCACCACTGTAGTAACTGAACAAGCTATGGCCAGTTCCTTGGGTGGCAGCGGGTTCTATGGATGGGATCCCTACTGGGAACCGGCTTTGCCATTCACCAGCTATCATCGCGGTTATGGAGCATCCTATTATAGCCCGTATAATTATTATGATTATCATCACCCCTACTATGCCCCCGTTTATGTTGTTAGTGAGGCTCCTGATCCAAGTCCGGCTCGGGACTTTAGCCGTGATGACCAGCAAGGCGGAGGTAGATCCCGGGATGTAAATGGCGCATCAGTAAGCTCTGGTGGCGGCGTAAGTTCATCAAGCGGGATATCCACAGCAGCTCCGGTAATCAAAAAACCGGTCAAAAATCCAGTGGCAGTAACTCCCCCACGTTTAAGACAGACTACCCCAAGTGACCGCAAAGTTGTCCAGCCCAGACAGCGGGTCAAAACATCCACCAGCCAAAAGGTCAAACCACCCACAAAAAGCAATGATAAGAGTGGTTCTGAATCGGATACGCCCCCTAAACGCACCAGAACGCGAAAGTAGCTCTCCATGAAAGTTAGAATCATCCTGCTCGGTCTACTCCTGTGGACAGCAACCCTATTTGGCCAAAATTATTTAGACGTGCTGCGACCTTTTCAGGGAATGCAGGGTCGCTCAGGTGCCGAAAGCGGAATAACTCCAGCTGCCACAGCAGCTAGCAATGCCCTCATGGGCAATCCTGCGTTGCTCAGCTATAGTGATAAAGCCTTTGTGGCGGCAGACTTGAGTTTTGATCAGGTCACGGGAACCAGTATCTTTAATGCTGCCGCTGGAGAAAGTATAGCAGATCACGGCTTGAGTTTTAATAGCCTGACCTATATTCATCCTGTTCATGTTTACCGCGGAGCCTGGGTCTGGGGGTTTAATCTGCAACCGCTCAACTCATTTAGGCGGATCAATCAGTTTGGTGATCTTGACCCCGACCAGGATTTTCACTATCAATATACACAAATTGAAACCGGTACGCTTTACGCACTGACCGCCGGAACCTCGTTGCTGGCCACCATGAATACCAGTGTGGGCTTTGCGATCAGCTTTCTGGTTGGAGAAAATTCCTTTGATAAGGTTTATCTGGAAACTGACCCTGATGATATCTACACATTCAGTCGCTTTACAGATAGCCTGCATTTTAACCCGCAGTACCGGGGTATTGGTGGCCGACTTGGATTACTGACCGAGCTTTCGGAAACCTTGAAATTGGGTGCCTCCATTGAATTTCC
>JAYEKW010000096.1:0-3421 GCA_034716895.1 Candidatus Neomarinimicrobiota bacterium | reverse complement strand
GTTTGGGGACCCTGGCGTTTGGGTGCCGGCTTGGGATTTGTGACCAGTCCACTGGAAGCCAGTGTGAATTATCGATTCCATAGTTTTCGCAGCAGTTCCTTTTCCGGTGATCTCTTTGACCCTGATGACGGAGAATCCCTGGAAAACCAGATAACAGAACAGATCAGTGATCATGTGCAGAATGTCCACGAATTCTCTGCATCTCTACTGTGGGCCATGGATCCACTGACCCTTTCTTTTGGGGCATCAGTGATGAACAGTCCCCTGAATTATCGGTTTGAGAATAATCTCCACTTTGATATGGGAATCGGCTATCAAATGAGCTCCGGTCTTGGATTTACCCTGGCTTTCCGGCATGAGCAATGGCAAAGTGACCTGAATCATACCCTGGAAAGTGGTGTGGATCGGTCTGTTGCAGTTGAAAACAATTTTTCTAAATTCCAGTTTGGCATCAAGTACATTTTATAACCGCCCCTTAAATCATGTAGAACCTGAAGAGGTTGTCCTGGTAGTTTGGGTGGGAAGGGTTCAGTACTTTGTTTCAAGTGTTGCACAATGAGTTATTAATTGTTTTAAGTATGGATCTAACCTGAATAATTCATAGCCACTAAGTCACCAAGACACAAAGTTTAATAAAATATATGCTTATCAAAAATTATCACTCACAGATGTAAATAATACTGTTAAAAATGACCTTGTTCATAACTTTAATACTTTTCGTGACTTAGTGTCTTCGTGGCAATAATTCATGAATAATGCAGGCTAAGATGAAAAAATTAACGATAGCAGTATTGACAGGCCTAACGGTCATGGGCTTTGGCCAGCAAACCTGGGATACCGGTGAAATTGGTTTTAATTATGGGTCTCCCTTTCCCAATGAGGCAGTGGCCTACAACGGTAGTTTTTTGTCCAGCGAGGTTCCGGCTCAAGGAGTTGGTGGATTTGAGATCAGCCAGGCCGATACTAATTTTCTTTCCCTGGTGGCTTATGATATAAAGGTGGTTGAGGGCGACACACTGGCGGATATCTTTACCATCATCCTTCAGGATTCAGTTGAGATCGCACCTGGCTATTACGTGGTTGGGGTTGGAGCTGGATCGATCAGGGGCTTCATCTGGATGCAGGATGTTGATCCTGACGTGGTGGCCGGCCTTATAGACACCTCCTTTACACTGGATTCGCTCAGTACCCTGAATCCTTATATTTCGCTATCAGGACAGATCGAAATCACTGAGATAAATGAAGCTACCGTTGCTGGTAATTTTGCCGGAGCCATGCTCAACACAAGTACGGATTTTATTGTAGTTGGGAATGGTACATTTGCTGTTACCAACACGCTTCCAGCGCTCACTTTTGATCAGGGGACAGTAGCGATCATGGCAGATACTGCCTCTTTCCTCATCGAAGGAGAGCTGAATCCCCTGCAGAGCGATCAGGGGGTCGGTGCTGTTGAAACTCAACAAGCCGATACAGTGACAACAAATTTATTTGCCTATTCACCTCAAGCTGATGGATCCCTATCTATCTACGGATTGGTATTACGCGCTTTGGCTGAAGATTATCCCACAGCAGGGGAGCAGTTGGCATTTACCATCGGAAACCAGGCTGATGATCTGCCCATGGCTTTGCCCTACGTTCTGGAAAATGCATCGGTGGAACAGCTCCTTCAGTTACTGGGCTCTGAAACTTTACCCGGGATCGCAGAATTTGAAAATCTCTATTTGCCAGTCGGATCGACCATCGCCGTTTTGGGTTACACCCCTGACGAAACGGCTTTTGCCACAATTTCAGGAGTCCTTATGGCCAACGCCACCGGAGCAAATTTCTTACTTATGGAAAGCTGGGATCTGTGGAATTCATCTCCAACTGGAGTTGTCGGACAGTTTGTTCATCATCCGGAGCGCTCCAGCCTGGTCGGTAACGCTTTCCCCAATCCCTTCAATAGCAGCACAATGATCCCTTTCAGGCTTAAGGAGAGAGCGCAACTTGATCTGAAGATTCACAATATTCGGGGTCAGGAACTCGTTTCATTGACTACAGGCGAATTTTCAGCAGGTCACCATAACTATACTCTCAATATGGAACAATTTGATCTGGCCGGTGGACTTTACTATTTCAGCTTGAGCTCAGGAACCCACGTTATCGGAAGCGGGTCATTCATCTATCTCAAATAGAACCTTGGGTGCGTGTTGCTAATTTAACCCAATTATACCAATTCCGAGTTGCCGTTTTAGCCCACCCCATTGTTTGAATAAATGTGTTTCTAGATGAATTATTTTTCGTCTTGGCTTCCTTTGGCATGATATTTATATAAGTTGTGGCGATGCTTTACGAACAATTCTCACGACCAAATCCATTCGATATATACAGGAGAGTAAAATGAACCGTAAGATGGTAACCATTGATGGAAATGAAGCAGCTGCTTACATTGCCCACAAAACTAATGAGATCTGCGCTATCTACCCAATCACCCCTTCCTCTAACATGGGTGAACACGCTGATGCTTTTACCGCCCAGGGGCGACGGAATATTTGGGGCACGATTCCTACCGTAGAAGAAATGCAAAGTGAGGGTGGTGCAGCTGGAGCTGTGCATGGTGCCTTGCAAACTGGTGCTCTGACCACGACCTTTACTGCCTCTCAAGGTTTGCTCCTGATGATTCCCAACATGTACAAAATCGCCGGTGAGCTCACAGCTACTGTTTTTCATGTATCAGCCCGTTCTCTGGCAGCTCAGGCACTGTCCATTTTTGGAGATCATTCTGACATTATGGCTACCCGAGCCACTGGTTGGGGCATGTTGGCGGCAAATTCAGTCCAAGAAGTGATGGATATGGCCTTGATTGCTCAGTCTTCCACGTTACAGACTCGTGTGCCATTTATTCACTTTTTTGATGGTTTTAGAACTTCCCATGAAGTTTTAAAGATTGAGCAGCTTAACGACGATGACATCAAGGGTATGATCGATGATGAGTGGGTGATTGCCCATCGTAAACGCGGTATGAATCCCAATAAACCTGTGCTCCGGGGAACTGCTCAGAATCCGGATGTGTTCTTCCAGGGACGTGAGACCGTTAACCCATACTACGAAGTTACTCCTGAGATTGTGCAAAAGACCATGGATCGCTTCGAAGGATTAGTAGGCCGTTCGTATCACCTATTTGATTATTTAGGTGCCGAGGATGCTGAAAGAGTGATCGTTATCATGGGTTCCGGTGCTGAAACCGTGGAGGAAACGGTGGAACAGATGGTGGCAGATGGTGAGAAGGTTGGTATGGTCAAGATCAGACTGTTTAGACCATTCTCCATCAGACACTTTATCGCAGCCTTACCGGCTTCTGTGAAAAAGATCGCCGTTCTGGATCGAACCAAAGAACCCGGTGGTGCCGGTGAACCCATGTATCAGGATGTGATTACGGCTT
>JAYEKW010000095.1 GCA_034716895.1 Candidatus Neomarinimicrobiota bacterium | reverse complement strand
TATGAGAAAACTCAAAAACAGAGTAGGTCTCTCGGACACCTCGCCTTAAACTAGCTCGACCTGAACAGGGGCGAATCCGGTGTCCGAAACTTTCCGGAATGGGTGTCCGAAGCTTCCGGAATAACCACCCAGACAATATCACTTGTCAACTTCCATCTATTTTCACGGTTATAGATGTTACTTTTCGGGTGAGTTCCCAAAGCATTGCCCTCATCGAAATGCTGCCGATACCATGATAGGTTAATCTCTTTGTACCGGGCGCTAATGAGTAGATTATAATCCTCAAGGGGCTGTTCAAAACCAGTGGTTAGCGGAGCAGAATAGTTCTGAACATTCATGAATATGCTATCTTTATCACTAAAATCAGGTCCGTCAGACTGAAAAATGCGAGCCATGACGTTGATCGACATATTATCGGATATCGTTTTGCCTAACTGCACACCAGCATCAATTGCCGACTGGCTCCCTGTATTCACATAGGCTTGAATACCCCTGCCCGACGCCTCCTGCTTATTGATAATCGTAATAACACCTGAAAAAGCATCAGCACCATATACAACTGAACCTGGCCCGAGAAGAATCTCCACGCGTTCAGCAAATCGAATAGAGATAGAATTTCCAACCGAAAGAAAAGTTCCGCTAGCTGGATTTAGTTTTTGACCGTCCATAAGCACTAAAAACCGGTCATTTCCCTCAATCCCTCGAACTGTATAGAATTCGCCAAACCCACGGGCATTATCGACGATATCAATACCGGGAAGATCTTTTATGATGTCTGATAGATCAAAATATCCATTATCAATGATTTGTTTTTGTGTGATGATTATCATGGTGGCGGGAGCTTCATCCAATTTTTGGACATAGCGACTTGCACTGATAACCTCAACACCCATGAGCTCCTCAAGGGTCATCTCGCTGAGGTCTTTACTGTTTGATTGCCCAAGTCCTGATGTTGTTATCACCAATAATAGAAATAGCAGATATCTTGATGTATTCATGCTTATTCTCCCTACTCGATCAAAGTCTCAGATCATATCTATTTAGATTAATCCATTATTCATTAGGATCAAACTGCTTATATATTGAGTTTAGCCTGGGCCACAACAATGATACCCAATTATTTCTCATCTCAAGTACACCATCTTAATATTTTCCCCATGCGAAGACTTCCTGTCCTGGATTTCCCGCTCTTGAGCTCTCCTCAAAGGGATGGTTGAACCATTCTGTCAGATCTATCTTTACAAAGAGATTCATTCGCAGGAAAGCGATCAGGTTAGACATGGACCAATCATGTTCTCCTATTTTTTTCAGGTACTTCAGGATCAAAATAGAAATGAGTGCTGTCCAAATCTGTATTTGAACTGCATTTGCTGAACTTCCCACGAAAGTCTTGATCTTCATGATCTGTTTGATAGCCTTGAAGAAGGTTTCGATCTGCCATCTCTGTTTATAGAGCTCTGCAATGGTGGCTGTTGTCCAAGACATTTGATTGGTGATAAGCTCGATAGTTTTTTTGTTAACATCGTCCCATACAGCTATCCGGCGTAACCTTTTGGGGTATTGGTTATAACTCTTTGGTGTTTCCAAGACAATAGATTCATCCAAAAGGATATGCTGATCTCTACCTGTGGGAAGTTCGAACTCAGTCTTACTGATATATTTAATATTGACGATCTCGCAAAAAGTCCCCTTCGACGGGGCTCAGGAACCACCTGTCGAAATGACGCAAAATATTGATAAATAGGAACATAGACCAATATGTTGTATATGATAGTATTTAATGGATTTAGGTCGTATTTCATAAGTATTCAACCGTAAGAAACTTTTTGCGGTTCCGTCAATATTGACGATCCAGTAAAAAACTAATTCGATGGCTAAGCAAAGATTTCATCCTACAAGGAGTCGTGTTTTTTCAAGGATGCAGACATACATGTGGTATGTCAAAGTCTTGAAAAAATGCGAGGACGCGGTAGGTCGGACTTTTTGCGACGCCATCAATATTGGTATATCATTTTCTGTCTACACGAAATCAAGAATCTGCTGTAACCCATACTGAGTAGGTAATTGAAGAGATCGGTACCCGGCTAAGTTAGCCGAGGCGCACATCAAAGCTTCTCGCGATTATTTAAAAATAAAAACAATAAGTAACTATAGTATGTCCATAAAATCTGGACATACTATATATAATAATATATATTCAAAGGAAGAGGAGGGGTGAAAAAGCCTTAATGATTGAAATATGAATATGAGTCAAGCGATATGGAGTAGGATCGAAACACCTGAGTTCGATTATCAGATATTAATGCACGAGCTACGTGATTATGCCAAACCGAGAGACCATGTCACAACTCTGATGAAGCAGGGGGTAGTGCGTAGGGTCAAGAAGGGTCTATATGTATTTGGCGAAGGATACAGAAGCAAGCCGGTTTCTCGAGAAATATTGAGTAACCTCATCTATGGACCCTCCTGTATTTCATTGGAATATGCTTTGCAGTATCATGGATTGATTCCGGAGCGTGTAGAAGCCGTGACAGCTGTGTGTCTCGGCCCATCAAGAAAGTTCTATACCACACTGGGGATGTTTACCTACCATCGTGTTCCAGAAAATGGATATCACATTGGTGTGAATCGAATTGAGATCGATAATCGGAGAGCGTATCTGATAGCTTCCCCGGAAAAGGCACTGGCGGACAAGTTGAAGCTTATGCACGGTGTGGAGCTAAGCACACAGAGGAATATGCGTATTTATCTCGAGGAAAACCTCCGAATCGAATGGGATGCGTTGACAAAGTTGGATTCAAATGAGGTCCGGAGGATCGCGGACGCGTATAGATCCAGGAAGATCCGGATCTTGGCACAGCTGATCATGAGTACCCAAGGAAAGGGAGAATAGTGAATCCTGCCATAGAGATAATGCTGCAGAAATACTCACCTGAGACAGGGGAGGAATATGTCCAGGCACTACGAGAGATACTGCAGGAGATCGCTTTACTCGGTCTGAGTCGAGCAAAGTTTTTTGAAAAAGCAGCCTTCTATGGTGGTACGGCAATGCGCATCATGTATAAGCTGGACCGGTTCTCAGAGGATATGGACTTTTCGCTACTATTACCAAACAAAGATTTTGATCTTGGAGCATACGAAAATGCCGTGGTCAGGGAGTTGAAGGCGTATGGGTTTGAATCTGAGTTCAGACCCAAGGAGAAGGTTGAGGACTCAGCTATAAAATCTGCCTTTCTCAAAGCCAACACAAAAGAGAGTCTCCTGGCAGTGGAGGCATCACCGGAAATCGTTCAAAGGACTAATAGGTCTCAGAATTTGAAGATCAAAGTGGAGATCGACACGGACCCTCCTCCGGATTTTAAAACCGAGGTGCTCCAACTTTACAATCCCATCCCTTATTCAGTCAAGACATATGTGCAAAGAGATCCTCTTGCACATATGTCTTGAC
>JAYEKW010000094.1 GCA_034716895.1 Candidatus Neomarinimicrobiota bacterium | reverse complement strand
GGGTTATAAAAACCTTAAAAAAGGAGGGCTTTAGCCCAACAATACTGGGCTAAAGCCCTAGGTAATAGTAGGTTATCATACCCCCAAGCTAAAGCATGGGGTAAGCGTTGTCCTTATTCTCACACAGCCTCTATACCCTTATATCCCTGACATCCTCGTCTCCAGGTACGCATTTAGGGGAAGAACTTTAATTATTTTCCAGCAGAAACTCATCATAATTATCAGGTGTGATGGTTCGTTTTGTTTTTAAATCGTAGGCATTGGTAAATGTTTTTGAGAATTTCCCTTTTTTTCTGGGGTTCCATTTGAATTCAAACGCTGACAATATTGCCTGGTTGTCTTCCTCGATGAGGTCGATTTCCTGTTGTTGGGTTGTTCTCCAGAAATATGCAGAAACAAAGTTTTCGTTGGCAGCATGCATTTTTAAACGCTCCGACATACAGTAGTTTTCCCATAATGCTCCGACATCAGTTCTCGTTTCAATCTCAGAGAAGTTGTTAATGACAGCGTTTCGAATGCCATTGTCAAAAAAGAAGAATTTGCGTCCCTTTTTTATTTCATTCCGCAAGTTCCTCTTTAATGCTGGTACCTGAAAGATGATGAAAGCTTTTTCAAGCAGATCAATATATTTTTCAACAGTAAGTCGGTCAGCTCCCACAAGTCGAGCAAGTTCAGTACTGGATATCTCAGAGCCAATCTGGAAAGCCAGAGCTTTTGTGATTTTCTCCAATAGTTCAGGCCGGGCCACTCCAGGAACGCCTACAAGATCTTGGTATAAATAGGTACCGCTGATCAGTTTGAGTGCATCAATCTGAGTATCGGGTTGATTAACGATATTGGGATATGATCCAAAAATTAAGCGATTTCCTAATTCCCGCTTCTCAGTGAGACAATTTGTATGAGTTACAAGTTCCTGAAATGAGAGGGGATACATATTCCATTGCCATGCTCGTCCTGTTAATGGTTCTTGTATGGTTTGCAGCAGCTCGAAAGATGAAGACCCCGTGGCAATCACCTGGATGTCATTTAATCGATCCACACAAATTTTTATTGTGAGACCGATATCCGGAATCCGTTGAGCTTCATCAATAAAGAGGACTTTGTGATTTCCAATAATCCTGATGAGGGCATTGATATTGGTATTACTGAGCAGTGAACGAACATCAGCATCATCTCCATTAAGGCTGAGGACATCTTTCCTGGACTTCAGGAGTAGCTGTTCAACCAGGGTTGTTTTACCCACTTGTCTTGCTCCCAGGATAATGATGGCCTTACCGCCAAACATCTTTTTCTGAATAGAGTTAATCATACTGCGCTGAATCATCATCACTCACCTCCGATATCATATAAACATAATAATATATGAATAGAATCACATAAAAACATAATAATATGATATTAACAAATACTTCGCTCTTCTTCTGAGTCTACATTCTTGGCTAAGCTTGGCGATCAGGATTAACCGTGGTTCTTTGCCACAAAGGCATCTAAATGGTGCATCGAATCCCTCGACAGGTCTACGCTTCTACAGCCAAAGCTCAGGGGCCACTTGTCGAAATGACACGAAGATAATTTTAAGGTTGCTGGCTATGTCATCCGTATTTCAATATATTTTCTGATTTGGAAATTCAATACCTTCTATCTAGCCCACTTTAACTCAAAAAAGATTCCTTGCATTTCCTCCCTCCACAGGTGATCTTATTTCTGCTTTTTAGTGGTCGCTAACCACCCCCCTAATCACAAATCTACAAGTATTTTTTAAAAGACAGGTTTCAAACCTGTGTATTATTTCCTATGAAAAAAATGGAGGGTTATGATGATGTTTAAGGCTACAGTTCTATTATTAATGAGCATCCAACTGATAATAGGTGCTACTATTTGGACTGAAGATTTTTCGGCAGGATCCAAATATTCTGTTACGCTTGGTGGGGAGGGTCACGATGGTTCAAGTGATTATTTTATCAGGACAGATGATGATACTGGGCACAATATCGGACCCTCATACACTGGAACTGCTGGTTTTTTCTTTGCGGGACAAGATATTGATGATGGTGGTTGGACTGGCAGTGCAAACCCCTCTCAACTTACCTGGAGTGGCATTAATATAGATGGGGTTACTTCTTTAGGGTTTGAGGGCAAATTTGCATCTATAGCTACAGACAAAATTGATAATGCTGACTATTTGTTGGTTGAATATAGAATTGATAATGGTAGTTGGGTTAATCTCATTGCATTTGAAAATGATGGTACTCAATACAATACGTATTTTTTGGAAGATACAGATTTTAACGGGGATGGGGAAGGTAGTCAGTTGGGGAGTGCCATGCAGAACTTTACAAAGAGCATAACCTCAACTGGATCCAGCCTAGACTTGAGATTCACTGCTGCCATAGGTAGTGAAGGAGAAGACTGTGCTATCGAGGATTTTTTAATTACCGGAACAGACAGCTCTCTCCCCGTGGAACTCTCGGCTTGGCAGGCTACTTCAACCAAGGGTCAAGTGGTTCTAACCTGGACCACGGAATCTGAGATCGAGAATCAGGGTTTTATTTTAAGCAGAAGTCAGAATTCAGAATCCGGTAGTCAGGAGTTGGCCTTATTCTCAACCCATGATGCGTTACTGGGACATGGTTCAACCACTGCTCGCAATACTTATAGTTATACGGATAAGGATGTGATAGTTGGACAGACCTATACTTACCAACTTTCTGATGTGGACTATCGCGGGGATGTGACCAAACACTCTGAAATCAGCGTGACAGTCAGGGCCGCCGAGCAGGAACTGAAACCCACTGAATTGACCCTCCATGCTGCCTATCCCAATCCATTCAATCCAGAATTAACTGTATCGTTCACAGTTATGGGGGAGACGTTGCATGCAACGTCTCTACAGGTGTTTGATGTCAATGGTCGTTTTGTTGAGACCCTTTACGATGGTTCCACGGATGCAGGTATGTATACTGTAAAATGGAATGGTGACAAACATCCATCAGGTATTTATTTCATACGTCTGTCTTCAGGGAATGATGTCCAGATCCAAGGGGTGACTTTGCTGAGATAGATATTTCAACAGTTTGTAATTCAAAAGGGGTGGTGCCACGGTGTCTACCCCTGTTTTTTGTTGAACCATTAGATGCGCAGATATCTCCAGTAGCGTTATACCAGAATGCAATGTTCCCACGCAAGGACCTGGAGTGATTGCGTAGCAATTGTGTTGAAGGGACCGGCCCTTCGATACAATCTTCGCTTCACTCAGATCACTCCCGTCTTCGCCCATCCCGATTTTATTTGTCAACTATATGGGCTATAGGCAGGGCTACGCCGGGCAGGCAGGATCCGGTAACCTCCCAACCCCTAACCCCCAACTCCCAACCCCCAACCCCCAACTCCCAACCCCCAACTCCCAACCTCCAACCCCCAACCCCCAACCCCCAACCCCCAACCCCCAAACCTCCAAACCTCCAAACCTCCCA
>JAYEKW010000093.1 GCA_034716895.1 Candidatus Neomarinimicrobiota bacterium | reverse complement strand
TATCAAGGGCATCAGAGTTATGGTTGATCTTACTACTACCCAGAATATAGAGATGAGCGTGAGTATCATCGAGGGTGATGTGGTCACCGTTACGGCTGACCGATCCATGATCCAGGCCGATATCACACATGCCCAGGCCAATATCAGTGCAGCTGAGCTGGAAGCACTACCGGTTGAATCATTTCAAGGGGCTGTTTCACTCCAGGCCGGTGTGGTAGTCGATGCCGGTGGCGGTATCCATATCCGGGGCGGTCGTTCATCAGAAGTGGCATATCTCATCGATGGTATTCCCGTCACCAATTCATATGGCCAGAATATGGGCGTGGGAATCGAAAATAATGCCATTCAGGAACTCCAGGTGATCTCAGGTACTTTTAATGCAGAATATGGTCAGGCCATGTCTGGAATCATAAATATCATTACCAAGGATGGTAAATTGGATAAATACACCGGTAATATTGGTTATCGTTTCGGACGCTATATATCCACCGACCCCAAGATCTATCTGGGACTTATTCCGGGATACATTCAGATCAAGGACGAAATAGATATTAGTGCTGTGGACATCCTGGGTCTAAACCCTGATGTTTTTACACCAGTGGGAAGACATGATTTCCAGTGGAGTTTGAGCGGACCCATCCCGGGTTTATCGAGGTCTACCTCTTTCTTTACATCTGGTCGTTATGAGGATCTGGCAGGTCGTCTATATGGTGTTCGCCGCTTCAAATCAGATTCATTCTTTTGGGATAAAACCAACGCAATGGCTGTGGAAGCAGGTGAATATTTTTCCGATTTTAGTGATTATGGTAGTGATGGCTGTGGGGATGCCTATGAAGATGGCAATGGCGGTTGTTCCAAGACCAGGCTGGATCTGGGTGGCGATCCTAATGGTGATAATTGGGATGCCTATCTGAACCCCAGCGGTTCACAGGGAAATAGTTTTGCAGATGCAGATGAAACCGGTAATGGTCTCTGGGGTGGCGGCGATCGGGTTTTTTCTGTGGATCCGGATGTCCATTATGACCGTGATGGTAATTTTTGGTATTATGATGTAGATGGTGACGGACAATGGAATGCTGATATGGATGACCTGGAAGATGATCCAGTACTTGACTTTGAAGACCTTGACGGCAACGGCCGTTTAAGTGGAGAATGGTATATTGATGAAGATCGGGACGGAGAGTGGACCAATAATCGGGGTGATAATGCCGTTGTGCCCCTCTACCGATCCACCAGTCTGAATCTTCAGGGAAAATTAACACACCGCTTCAATACCAGCTTGAAACTTTCGCTCAATGTACTCTATGGAAAATCCACCACCTATAACAGCAGTTCGCTTTCCTGGAAATATTCTCCAGAGGGCCGTGCCACCTCTTATGGTGATAATATGAATATCGGTCTGGTACTCCAGCATACCCTCAGCCCATCAGCTTTTTACACGATCAAGGCTTCAGTTCTGGGCAATCTTGGGCGTTCCTACTATGAAGATATTTACGGAGTGAACTGGAATAAGACCTTTCTAAACAACATGTTTAAAATATCAGACTTCGACATGCCTGATCCTGTAGCTTATCATTCCGTTGGGCTGTCAGCTTATGAGAATGACAATAATGTCCTGGCAGCATCCACAGGCCAAAAATATAATCTGGGCGGTATTTCCAAGTATCATCTGTACCGTATGACCAGAAGTCATCTGGTAAAATTTGACATGACCAATCAGATCAATTCTGTGCATCAACTACAGACTGGTATGGAATTCAAATACACCAGCATTTTTAGGCGTGATTTTTCCATCCTTTATGATCCGGCTGAAGGCTATGCTTCACCCCAGATCCTGACCCCTGATGTGCAGCAGTCCACACCGACCTACAGCGAAATGGTCAGAAATCCGGCAGAATATGCCATTTACATCCAGGATAAATTTGAGTTGGTCGATATGATTGTCAATGCCGGACTGCGCTATGAAGTTTTCGATCCTGATGGATCAACCCTTAGTGATCCCGCAGATCCCAACCCCTATTCACCCCTGAAATTGAGTAATAAGTTCAACGATCTGAATGGAGATGGTCTAATAACCGAGGATGAGGCGGTTTCTGACAATGCCAAATCATACGACGATCGCATGGAATACTGGTTTACACCGGCTTCCAAAAAGATCCAGGTAAGTCCGCGGTTGGCCATCGCTTACCCCATAACGGATAAAGGTGTTCTACATTTTTCCTATGGTCACTTTTTCCAGATACCCAGCTATACCTACCTATATATCAATCCTGATTTTGAAGTGCCGGTGGGGGGCAGTGTTGCCTCTGCAACCATGGGTAATGCTGATCTGGAACCTCAGAAAACGGTTCAGTATGAAGTTGGATTCCAGCAACAGTTCGGGGAAGATATCGGGATCGATATGACCGGGTTCTATAAGGATATCAGCCACCTGCTGGGCTCGAAGATTATTACCACCTTTACCAATGAAGTCTATGGTAAGTATATCAACCGAGATTATGGGAATGTAAAAGGCGTAACGGTTTCCATTACTAAACGGTTCTCAAATGGTTTTTCCTCAAATATCGATTACACCTACAGCGTGGCAGAGGGGAATGCTTCAGATCCGCGATCCGCTTTCTGGGATGCACAGAATAATCGTGATTCAGAGAAGCAGCTGGTTTATTTAAACTGGGATCAACGACATACGCTTAATGGGACTATTCTGTTCAAATTACCATATCAGGTTACCCTTAGTTTTATTGGAGAGTATGGCTCAGGCCTACCCTATACACCTTCTAATACAACGCTTGAAGGTGGTAGCTTTGAGAACAGTGCTCGTAAACCACACACCATGAATGTTGATATGCGAATATCGAAAACGCTGCATCTGGCTGGAAGAGCGATCAATTTTACTGCCAATGTGTATAATTTGCTGGATATTCGAAATGAGATTAGTGTCTATAGTGACACAGGTCGCTCGGGGTATTCACTGATTCCAACCTATACTTCTGAAGATGTTGACTGGCAGTACAATTCACTGACAGAATACCTCTACCGTCCCGGCTATTATTCATCACCACGCCAGATTCGCATTGGCATCTCAACCTCACTGTGAGATAGGGTTATCAAATGAAATATACTAAAAATATCTTGCTTCACCTGATCATCATCCTGCTCTCTCTACCGCTGTTTGCTGCTGGGCCAGGTTCTCATACCCCTAACCGACCGCTTCCCCGGAACCTGCATAAATCCTCCGCCCTGGGTGTGGATGCCAACGGACACGGGAATCGACGGCTGGCAATTCATAATGGCAACAAAATATTGACCAGATTTTCCAACTATGGTGCCATAGCCGATTGGCGAAATTCCCCAGGTCGTTACGATTGTGGGATCTACCCCATTGGCTCAGGTCGTTCCTATCTGGCTGAGTTTTCACCCATTGTTGCTGCAGAAGTAGACAACACCAGGGGTGGCGGAAAGATTCATATCCTCAGTGAAGGTATGCCGGCCAGTTCGATTGATCTGCCC
>JAYEKW010000092.1 GCA_034716895.1 Candidatus Neomarinimicrobiota bacterium | reverse complement strand
CGCGCATAGGTTCAAAATATCACCCTACGCTTTACACGCTACGGGAGACAAGTTTTGCTGTTCTGTAAGCTTAAAATTTTATGCCTGCCTGCGCGGAGACCGACTTCGGCATAGGCAGGCATAGCGGTAGCTATGGTTATAATTTTAAGTGAAGCAGAACTGTAAAAGATGAAGAAGATAACGCGCAGTTTGAAGTAAAAATGGTATAACACGGGTGGCATTGACTCTCTTAACCCTGGGACTCAGTTACCTTCTGCAATTCAGTAGCCCGGGTGTAGAATTCATCCAGTTCCATTTCCTTGATGTAGACCAAACCTTTGGCAGCCCTGATCCTGGGATGTTTATGCTCATACCAGAAATCACGCCCCATGACCCGTTTCATGTCAGAGTGCTGTTTGACCTGGATCGCCTGGGCTAATTCCGAGAATGGTCCATTATGTTCAAAACTGGGGAAGGGAGCATCAATTTGTGACGGGAAACAGTGTTTAAATGTCTCCCGCATGATAGCCATGGAGTTCAAAGATACTGGCACGTAGATATTAGCATCAGTCGGCTGGAATTTGAACCAGACATTGCGATATCCCCAGACTCTCAGGGGAGCATCAGGATATTTCTTCTTGTAGAGTCTAATGGCCTCTGCCACTGCCTGCAAAACTTTATAATGAGTATCAGGACCACTGGCTTCCGGATCTAATGCCAGGGTGACCACTGTCGGTCGGATTCGTTCCATGTATTCCAGAACGGGCTGAACATCACGATCCATGGTTGGATCCTCGGTAAAAATATCCCCCTTATAAAAACCCAATCGTAAATGGTGGACATTCTTGATGGGCGTTCCATAATGAGCCCAGACCAGGTCTGCCTCCCACTCTCTGATGCGACCCTTAAGGTTTTGCATCAATGGCTCATCTTTTTGTCCCGGATACCTTGAATCCAGATAGTCCATCAATTCCATGATCTTTGACGGCAAGGACTCCAGCTTGATCTCAGGAAAAAGGATCAGTAAGTTTCGGATCAGGCGTCTTGAGGAACCTTTATATTTATGGGTTCTACTGTGATTGGCGACACCGTCCAAATAAGTGTAAATATCCCGCTGAGCCCCCATCTGGTTATCCTGATCAAAATAACCTTCATCTTGCAGATGATCATACTGTTCCGTTTCCATGTAGGCCAGGGCATGTTGCAGTTGATCTTTTACAAATTCATTGGTTACCGCGTTAAAGCCGCTGGTTAAATAGGCAAAGTGATGTTCATTCCGCGGCGTTCTCACCAGATGAACAATATGAGCCAGGTACCCAAGCATGATATCATCATGATGCGGAGCTGTGTGAAAGAAGACCTCGTTCTCCACTGGAGCCAAACCACGATCCAGTTTCGAAACCAGATTATCAAAGATACGTTGCTTAATAGTTGGCAGGGATGCGTTGCTGCGTGTTAATGCTGCGGTTGGAACCAGCTTCCCGGCAACCTGCTCAGTAGTGATTTCCCGTATGGGAGTATCTGAGCGCATGGATAGGGTCATCAGATGCTGGTCTATCAGATTTTCCGAAATATGCGCTTCATTTTTCAGCTCGTGCTCGATCCGACGATCCAGAAACACCGCTGCACCAGAAGTTATATAAAATCGGGCATTCGGCATCTTGTGCAACGCTCCAGCCGGATGAATGTTGGCAGCATCCTCTTGAACTGCGGCAGCCACGATACCGGCTTTTGCTTCACCAGCTGCAAAAATCAGTGCTGTCGCGTCAGGATTGAAAGTAATGGTCTGCAAACCAATAGTGATTACCAAGCGCTTTTGGGAAACTTCAATTCCACCCAGGTCTCCTGCTGCCGCCGCTTGAGTCTCAAAGTTGGTGGGCGTTAATCTGGTAGTTGAAAAATAATCTGAACCGCGGACATTGAAGGCAATGTGACCATCCGGTCCGATTCCGCCCAGAAAGAAACCAATACCACCCTTCTCTCTGATCCGTCGTTCATAATCCGTACAGTATTCATCTACCCGCTCAATTGCTTCCTTCTGGAGTCGTCCCAGTCCCGTTTTTGGCTGACTGAAGCGCAAACCAAGATCAACAACCAGATCCGGAAATATCTCTTGGAAGCTTTTTCCCTGCGGATATTTAATTATACTCGCATCGATCAACTGTGCTCGGGCTTCATTTATCCCAAAGCCATTGATATAATATTTCATGACATAGTCATAGAAACTGTTGTGCTGCGATGCTGGAATGGGGAAAAATTCATCGATCTGAACAAACTGCAGATCATGCAGATCGGGTTTGTTTCCCGCTTGGATGCCAACCTGTTCAAGCAACGCCCTGGTTGGCTTCGTTTCCCAGGTCGATAAATAATGTTCTACATAGCGAATGAAATATTCTGGGGTTTTTCCTGTGGGTAGGGAAACAACACCTTCTGGAAAATCCTGAACCCACTCGAGAAATCTTAATGCTGTCAGTTGACCCAGCAGAGGAAAATTGTTGACCTGCACAAGCGGGATCTTTTCATCTGGAGCATACTGAAAATCCAGCTTGGAACGGTTAAGGAAATAACTTTCGACAGGTGTAGGCGGATTGAAATTATTATTTTTTATCATGGCGCTATTATGCTTCGTGAAATGGCAGATTACAATCATTTTTTAAGTGGATGATCAGTTATAAATCAAATATTATCAACAAAGATAATTTTAGTTTGTTAGTCTTGTTAACAAACCACAAATAAACTTCACTCCTCCATTATGGACCAATCGTAAAATTGTAAATAAGGGTGGTATCGACTATGTTAAACGATATGAGCACGCAAGAGAATACAGCTATCATTGTGGCTGCCGGAAGTGGAAGTCGGCTTGGGTCCGAAAAGCCAAAGCAATTTCTGCTATTAGCTGATCGGGAGATATTGAGTTATTCTGTCCAGACTTTTCTCGATCATCCAGAAATAGGTGAAGTTATCATCGTCACTGCTGCTGCCTATCTGGAACATGTTTCAATTCATTACCCTGACTGCCATGTCGTATTGGGCGGACCCAATCGTCAGGATTCAGTTTTTAACGGACTTCGTGCATGTTCACGGGACACAAAGATCGTTCTCATCCATGATGCTGCCCGGCCCCTGATTCCCGCGCGAGTTATTGATGATTGTCTAAAACAACTGAAAACATTTGACGGCACTGCCCCGGCTATAAAACCAGTGGACACAATTGTCCAGCTCAAAGGTAACGAATTTCAAAATTTGGAGCGAGATAAGCTCAGAATTGTTCAGACACCCCAATGCTTTCACCTGGATGTTCTACGTCAAGCCCACGCTTCAGGCAAGACTGATACAGACGAAATGGGACTGGTTAAACAAACCATCCCTTCTGCTCGCCTGGGCTACATAGACGGTGCTCCTGAAGCCATGAAAGTTACCAACCCGCAGGATATCATTTTATTGGAATTCTACGCTAAAACTGTGTAGTAACTTATGTCACGCTTCCTTTTTATTCTCCAATTTGATAGTTTTATAAAAACATTAATGCCCGTTATTGAAGAGTTGCAAGCCGACCATCAGGTTGACCTATTCCTGCTCCAGCGCTTTAAGAAGAAAAATTGGATTGACGCTAATATTAAGGGAATCATCGGTACTCACCGTTTTGAGACCGGCGCATTTAGAGCCCTTTATCAAAAAGTCCTTTCTGGTTATGATGTTATTGTGATCGGCAGTGTTGGCGCACGCCTTATCGTCAATTTGCGCAACTTTTTAACTCGCCATGGTTTATCAACACGACTTGTCAGCGGCTATGTTGGTGCTTTGCTTAAAAACTATCCCACAGGGTTTTACAAGGGAGTAATGCGCCGCTCATTTACTGATCTGATTTGGACTCCGGGAACTGAATCACGAATTCGCATCCTGAATACCGGACTCATTAATACTGACCGAACAACTATTGTTCCTACCGGACTACCCCGCTTCGATTCACTCTACGCAAAGAGTAAGACCTGGCGGCGCAAACCTGAGACCATCCTTTACATTGAGCAACCCACCTTTCCCAAAAGCCGTAGTGAACGACTGCAACTCGTGCAACAGTTGGCTAACGTGGCTCACGCCTATCCAGAACGAGAGGTTGTAATTAAGCCTCGGTTCGGAACAAAGACTGGACATGCTCATCCTCCAAAACACCTCCTGCCGGACCTGATTGAGGAAATGGGCGATTGCCCTTCAAATTTATCGGTTTCTAAAGATGATTTGTATACTGAGTTTCAACGCACTGATTTCGCACTTTCCATCAGCAGCACGGGAGCACTCGAAGCAATGCTTATTGGGATTCCCACCTATTTTATCCGAGATTTTTGTGGCGAAACCAATCTGTACGGTAGTTCTGATTTTAACATAAGCGGAAATGTTGTTGATTTTGAAACAGTGATTAATCGAAAACTACCTGACGTGGATTTTAAAAAGGCTGAATCCATCATGCGCTTCGACGGCCAGAATACCCGACGGCTCACTGATTCCATTTTATCCCTGGCCAACATGCCTCCCCGCTGGATTCGTTCTAAAACTGTCAGATTGCACGTTCAGTATTCCACTGATCCCTTTTTTGAACCTATTCGTCAAAACCTAAAGCATACCCATGAACGTAATCCAGAGTTAATTGCTCTGTGGATGAACCAGAGTATTCAGCAGGTTGGACCAGCCAGCAAACGTGACCTGGTCCTGGATTTCTGGAATGGGAAGGATCTTCAGATGGATGATGACTGCAACTCAGCTATTACCAGTAATCCTGTGGACACAACTGACACCAGTATGATCCGAATCCATGGGTTTTTTGTACTGGGTACTCTACTTAGTCTCTTTCCACAAAAGCACACTGAAGAGGGTTGCCTCGAGATGTGGGAAGTAGCTGATTTTGAGCTAATGGAAAAATGGTTTCAGCACCTGAAAGCTTGGTCTTTACATAACTCGAATATTCTTCTTTTACAGGAATACTGGATGAAACAGGATTTGACCAGTGGTGAGTTATCCTTTAACCTGGATAGCGGGCAAATCGCTCATTTTTCCACAGAACAGAGAACCAGCTTCCCCAACTTTCATATAACACCAGCTCTCCGGTCTCACCTGGAACAAATACGGACTACTCATGAAACCAAACTGGATGAGGTTTACAGGCTTTTGGACAAGATTGCCTGGCATGACCGGTATTTTGAGGCGCTTGCTCGCAATTGGCCTGCATGAATCAATCTTTGAACCAATTGCCTGATTTTTTAGTTGGCCATAGATCCAGTCAGGTCATCATTATCGGTAATGGTCCCAGTGCAGCAGCTCATGAGCTCGGCCAACAGATCGATGCGTTCGATCAAATTATTCGGATCAATAATTACGTCACCGCAGGAATGGAATCCAAAGTTGGTTCGCAAACAGATATCTGGGTCAATGGTGCCAACCAGGGACTAAAGAAGCGTGCTGATCTTCCCAAAAACACATTGGTGATGATCCCGCCTGTAGTATTGGAACACAAGGGTGAAGCCATTCATAATCGCATTCAGCGACGGCTTGGGACCAATCAGTATTTCATGGTGCCACTTGAAATCATGCAAAGAATGGAAGGTCTGAGTGGCATCAAGCGACCAACTACTGGTTTTTTTACGATTTTCTACTTTTATCTACTTGGGTGGGATGTGACCCTGCATGGCTTTGATTTTTTCGTGGGATCCACATCACACTATTTTGACAATTCGCTCAAGCATTGGCTCAAGGATCAGGGTATCTTAAGGAAAGCTGGCAAGCACAATATTGAAGCAGAAAAAACTTTTGTTGAAGAACTTGTCAGCACTGGTAAAATCAAAAAACTTCGGGTTTAGGCTTTTCCCGCTTAAAGGTAAGTATCGTTAAACCCGTCAGGGTGATCCCACCCCCGATCACAACTGATAATCCAACCATTTCTCCAAATAAGAACCAAGCTAAAATCGTTGCCAGAATTGGTTCTCCAAATGGCATTGATCCAACGATAGTTGGCCTGAGATACTTGACTGCATAGCTCATACTGTTGTGACCAATCAGGGTTGGCAGTATGACCAAGGCTAAAATCCATTTTGCATCGGGCAAAGTAAATCCAAGGTCAATCCCCATAATCAGCCCTATCGCTCCTAGAGTAAGTGCCGCAAAAAGATATAGCCAGCGAGTATATTGGAGGGTGGTATATGTATTCCGCATCCGTTCTGCGATAATTAAGACCACTGCCATAAATACGGAACTTGCCAAGGCCAAAAGGTTTCCAAGTATTTCTTCTGAACCAAATTTCAAAGCAGAGATCTGGACCAACACAGCACCTCCGATGGCCAGCCACAGACCAACCAGTGCGCCAACAGACAATCGACGTTTCAAAAAAAACCGTTCATAGCTCAAGGTGAAGATGGGTGCCAATGTTGCAAACAAAGTTGCATTGGCGATGGGTACCACCTTTACTGCTGAATAGAAAAAGACGAAGTGCAGGGCTAGAAAAATACCAGCAACTATAACAGACCCCAGGTGCTTTTGATCGAGAGTACCCTGAGGTTTTAGGGAAGCGTGAGCCCAAAGCAGCATTGAAGCGCCAGCCATCCGCCAGAAGGCAATTGTTAAGGCTGCCAAACCAGGTACGAATCGAGCCAAAGGTGCCCCAAAGCTTATCCCCAGCAAACCCAGCACTAAAACTATATAGACATGCCGTTTCATGTCTGCGAACATAATCCTTAATCAGAATTCAGAAAGCAGAATACAGAATACAGAATACAGAATACAGAATACAGAATACAGAATACAGAATACAGAATACAGAATACAGAATACAGAATACAGAATACAGAATAACAACTCCATTCAATAACTCAATAACTCAACAACTCATTAACTCATTAACTCAAAAACCCAGTAAATCCAAATTGTGGTCTGTCAAACGCGACATATCTTCTATATTGCACCATGGAAATTTATTGCATCATACCTGCCCGGGGCGGCTCCAAAGGTGTTCCCCAAAAAAATGTTAGACTCTTTCTTGGTCAGCCTCTCATCACCCATTCTATCCAGTATGCCCAATCCGCCAGCCTGGTAACCAGTGTATTTGTCTCTACGGATGATAACCATATTGCTGATGTATCACGACAAGCAGGGGCAGAGATCATACCTCGCCCGGCAGAATTCGCCACGGATACAGCTACAACAGAATCTGCTATTGTGCACGCTCTCCAGTGGTGGCAGGAACATGAACATCTCCCCGATATCATCGTTTTGTTACAGGCCACCAGTCCATTACGCCCGACTGGCTCCCTGGATAAGGCATTGCAGCATTTTCAGGATCAAGGGTTTGATTCACTCCTCAGCATCTCACCCACCCATCGGTTTTTCTGGAAGGTGGATGGATCCAAAGCCCAGGCAGAATATGATTATTTAAACCGTCCACGGAGACAGGATATGACTGAAGACGATATCCGCTATGTTGAAAACGGATCAGTTTACATTTTTACCCGAAAACATTTTGCAAATTCAAAAAATCGTCTTGGTGGCCAAATCGGATACACAATCTTTCCCGAAAAGTACAGTCTGGAGATCGATACTGAACTGGATTTTCAACTGTTGGAAAATTCTGCCGCAAAAATTGATTAAGTAATCGCTTTTGCTGTGTCCAGGCTCTGTGTACTTTGGGGTTAGACTTTTTGGTAGATCCTCAATATTTACGAACAGGCCGTCATTTTTTTTAACGTAGATCGGAATATCTATTCTATTTTGAAGCCGGAATTTTTTGAATTGATTTAACACACTAAGCGAGGCAAAGTTGTCAACAATACAATTAGGTACAAAAAAAGCAGGGGCTGGTCAGCCTGTATACATCATCGCCGAAATAGGCATTAACCATCAAGGTGATGTTGCCATAGCAAAAAAACTTATTTATGAAGCTGCGGCCGCGGGGACCAATGCAGTTAAATTTCAAAAGCGTAGTATCCAAAGGATCCTGACCCGTGAAGGTCTGGAGATGCCGTATGAAAACCGTAACTCTTTCGGCAAAACTTATGGTGAGCACAAGCGCGCTTTAGAACTCTCAGAATCTGAATACCGCACATTAAAGGCGTACGCAGATGAATTGGAAGTTGATTTCATCGCATCAGGCTGGGATGAGGAAAGTATTGATTTCCTGGAGGACCTGGGGGTTCCTTTCTTTAAAATGGCTTCAGCAGATCTAACCAATCTACCCCTCCTGACCCACACAGCCCGCAAGGGCAAACCCATGGTTCTCTCAACGGGCATGGCTAACATGAAAATGGTTCAAACTGCTTTGGATGCAGTCTCACAGCTTAATCCGCAAATTGCCATTTTGCAGTGTACCTCTACTTACCCATCCTCTTTTGAGGAGATCGATCTGGAAGTGATCAATACTTTCCGGAAAGCTTTCCCTGATTCAGTTATCGGTTATTCTGGTCACGAGCTTGGAATAGCCATCACCGAAGCCGCTGTTGCTTTGGGAGCTAAGATTGTTGAGCGACACTTCACGTTGGATCGCACCATGAAAGGCGGCGACCATGCTGCCTCTCTGGAGCCTGGAGGTTTTGAAAAAATGGTTCGGGATATTCGCCACATTGAGGCTGCTTTTGGAAGCGGAACCAAAGAGGTGCAAGCATCCGAGTTACCGATCTTTAAGAAATTGTCGAAAAGCATTGTTTCTGTTTCTGCAATTGCCGCTGGTACACTTCTCCAGAGGAACATGTTGACAACCAAGGGACCTGGAAATGGAATTTCACCCGTACGCCTGGACCAGATCATTGGTAAAAGTGTCACCCGTGATATTGCTGCTGATGTTGTCTTGAAGGATGAAGATATTAACTGGTGACCTCTTCTGCTGTACAACAAGAACTATTTATACCAAGCGCACCTCCAACCTGCACTATTAATTCAATTGGTATTATAAACGACCTCCAGGAGAAATGAATGATCTCAAATGAACTAAAATCCAAAGCGGGTAAGATCAAACTTGTTGTTACCGATATCGATGGTGTCTGGACAGATGCCAAGATGTATTATACTGGTACTGGAGAGTTCATGAAGGCTTTCAGCACCTATGATGGAATTGCTACTTCTCTGCTTAGTGAGGCTGGCATTCCCACTGCCATCATCACTGGTGAGAAATCACCTGCTGTGGCCGCTCGCGCAAAGAAGCTGAAACTCAAGGATGTTTTTCTTGGTATAGATGATAAACTTACTGTCTTCGAAATATTGCTCGATAAGTATAAACTAACTCCTGATCAAGTCGCTTACATTGGTGATGATGTTAACGATTATACCGTTATGCAGGTAGCGGGTTTAACTGCCTCACCATCCAGCTCTCCGGCTTTTCATCTCTTGAAACCAGATATCCTGCTTGATCGCGTAGGTGGTGATGGCGCTTTTCGTGAGTTTGCTGATATTATTCTTGCCTCTCAGGATCAATGAGTTTTTTCTTTTACTTAATATATAACCTTACTCTATTACTGGCTCTTCCTGTTGTCTGGATTGTCGCTTTCTTTAACGATAAACTTGGCGGAAGTCTGGCTGGTCAAAAAGACATTAACAGGATTCTGCTCAGTTTTAATAATAAAGTAAAACTTGATCCAAAACCAGTTGTGTGGCTACACGCTGCGTCTGCTGGTGAGTTTGAACAAATTCAACCACTCCTATCCAGGATACGCAAGCTGAATGTTTACATTTTCCAGACCTTTACCTCAGCTACTATTTATTATAAGGTATCTCACGACACACGCTTTGATGGTGTCTGTTTTCTACCCTGGGACATTTACCCCCGAGTGTATCGTTTTGTAACAGCCTTGTCACCCTCACTCATGATCAACACACGTCATGATATCTGGCCAAATTTGCAATTGGTTCTTCATCGAAATAAAGTTCGGAATATTTTGATCAATGCCAACCTGTATCAGGACTCAACTCGCCTAAAGCCGGTGATAAGACAGTTCAATCGAGGTATTTTCCAGCATATCGACCATGTCTACACTGGTTCCGAATCTCTTAAAAGCCTTCTTAAGGTGCTCTATAAGGGTCCTATTGATGTGGTGGGTGACTCAAGGTTCGACCAAGTTAATGAACGAGCTAAAACCAATGATTCGGAAATGATTTCTGCTAAAACCATTTCTGACCGACAGGTCATTGTGTATGGGTCAGTCGTCACTTCTGATCTTGATGTTGTAACCGGAGCAATCTCCAAATCCCTGGCTACTAAGGATTATCTGCATATCATCGTCCCCCATGAAGTACATGAAAGGGATCTCATCCCCTGGGAAGTTGCCCTTTACCGAACCATGCTCAAGTCTATCCGCAGAACGGAGCTTGATCAATATGCTCATGAACCGGTCATCATCTGGAACCGGGTCGGACAGCTAGCAGATCTTTATAAATATGCTCGATTGGCCTTTATTGGTGCTGGGTTCTCCACAGGGGTCCATTCGGTAACCGAACCAGCTATCTACAATATTCCCTGTGCTCATGGCCCCAAGTACGATATCCTCGCTGAAGCCATAGATCTGGTAGAAGCACAGCTCTCCACGGTGATCAAAACCGAGCAACAACTCGAAGCATTTCTAAATCTGCCCGATGATGAAGTCACTGCTCTGTCAGAGAAGATTAAAATTTTTGTGCACGTTCGTCTTGGAGCTGCAGACAAGATTATGAATCACGAATTCCCGCTTAAGCAGGTGTAACAAAACTAATTTGTAGTAAATATTATGGCTCATCGTCATAATGCGTACCTATACCTGAATATTGTTCTTCGATTAACAGGAATAAAATTCTTTCTCTTCAATCAAGGTAGGTAGCAAGTTCCAATTCTAACCTGGATTAAATTCCCTGAAAGGGAAAAACAAGAATAGCCACCCGGCGTCGCTTCCAGCTATGCCGGGTAGCTATTCATATTTAATCCATTTCGACAAGGCTCAATGCACCGCCTTCGGGATATTTCTTTAGCAGATAAATCAGGTCTCATTCACCATTTTGACGCTTCTTCCTATGACCCCAGGAACGCATTTAGGGGAAGAACCATAACTATAGGCAACCGTTCAAACTGAATTACAACTATTAGTCCCTATTTTCTGCGATTCCGACGCCCACCTGAACTGCGTTTTTTCCGATCACCACTCCGACTATCCCGTTTGGGATAACCTCTTTTTTTCTTTGGCGGCCATTCAGTTGATTTAGTGGCTCCTGGTGGTTTTGCCTGGGATGCTTCTACCGCTAGTGAAACACCATCAAAGGTCATCTCATTCATGGCTTTTGTCAGCTTCATTTCAACTGCAGCATCGACCTCAAAAAAAGCAAATTTTTTCATCACCTCAATGCTGCCAACGGTGGCATCTCCAGAGTCCAGCGCCTGGTTGATCAGGCCGATCAGACGAGTAGGATTTAAGCCGTTAACAGATCCCACATTGATAAACAAGCGAGCAAATAAAGTCTTACGCCTTTCATTCCGGCTCTTCTTCTTCTGCGTTTTCGGGCTATTGGAAACATTGATATCTCTAGCATTTTTGTAGTAATCCAGAAAACGATTAAATTCTGCTGAGACAAAGTGTTTTATCAAATCTTCCCGACTCAGCCATTCAAGCTTCTTCAATATTGCGGGTAAGAATGGCTCGATCTGCTGTTCATCAACCTTAACTTTTTCAATTTTATCAATGAGAGTGTACAACTGCTTGGTGCAAATATCCTTACCCGTAGGAGCGGTCTGTTTGGCGAATGTGATCTTATACCTTTTCTCAATAACTCTGATCCTGCTGAATTCTCGAGTATGAATAATAGCAATCGAGATTCCACTTTTACCTGCCCGACCCGTTCTTCCGCTACGGTGGATATAGATTTCAGCATCATCTGGCAAATTATAGTTAATGATATGGGTCAAATCATTAACATCCAAACCCCGGGCCGCTACATCTGTGGCAACCAATATCTGTAAACGATGATTCCTGAATTGTCCCATGACCTCATCACGCTGGGCTTGCGATAATTCACCATGCAAGGCATCTGCGTTGTAGCCATCATGCATTAATTTGCTAGCAACTTCTTTTGTCTCACGGCGAGTGCGACAGAATACTATTCCATAAATATCGGGGTTTATATCAGCAACCCGTTTTAGCAGCTCATACCGATCATGGGCATGCACCATGTAATACATGTGTTTTATATTTGCAGCAGCCGTGTCAACTTTGGCAACTGCAAGCTGGATTGGATCGAACATATATTTTTTAGTGATATTCATTATTGCCCGGGGCATAGTAGCAGAGAATAACAGGACCTGTCGTTCTTCCGGGGTCTCAGCTAAAATAGCTTCAAGATCCTCCTTGAAACCCATGCTGAGCATTTCATCTGCCTCATCAAGAACCACTCGCTCAACATTTTTCAGGACTAATTTTTTTCGTTTAATCAAATCCATAGCCCTGCCGGGTGTAGCCACCACAACCTGAGCTTCTTTTCTCAATGCACGTAGTTGTGTATCAATACTGGCTCCACCATAGACAGGAACAATACCCAAGCCTTTAAGATATTTGGAGTAGTTCGTCATATCTTTGGTGATCTGGATGCACAGCTCCCGGGTGGGGCACAGGATCAAGGTTTGGGTTCGTTTATCTTCCCGTTTGGTTAACTGTACAATGGGTAAACCAAAGGCCGCAGTTTTACCGGTTCCAGTTTGTGCAGAAGCTATAATATCCCGGTCAGATGAAAGCATGTGTGGAATAGTTTTTTCCTGAATAGGTGTTGGTGTTTGGAAACCAAGCTCTGCAATGGCATTGAGCACATCATCAAGGAGGCCGGCTTCTTCAAATGTTTTCATGTTTCTATCCTTATGACCATTTCGGTCGATTTATTCTCTTCTCTTAATATATTCTGGTCGCATCAATTTCATTTTATCTGTGTCTATCCGCGGCAAAAAGTCGCCTTAGAACCGCTTCCTGGAACGCGATCTACGGCGTTTTTGATCACTCCCACTGGTTTTCTTTAATGCTTGTTGGCGTTGCCGACCTGTCAGAGTGACTGAGTCACTTGCGACCTCTGCTGTTTCTGTCTCATTCTTAAAAGGATGATCCTTGATCACTGGGATCTTTTGGCCGATCAGCTTTTGAATGTCCCGCAGAAATAGTCTTTCTTCACCATCACAGAAGGATACCGCGATTCCGCTCAGGCCTGCCCGGCCGGTTCTACCTATGCGGTGGATATACGTTTCTGGAATATTTGGTAGATCATAATTGATCACATAGGCCAGCTCATCTACATCAATTCCCCGGGCGGCTATATCGGTTGCCACCAAAACAGGAGTTGTTCCTTTTTTGAAATTTCCCAATGCGCGTTGTCGAGCAGTTTGTGATTTATTGCTATGGATGGCTTCAGCTGTTACGCCAGCTTTATCCAGTAAACGTACAATTTTATTGGCACCGTGTTTTGTCCTGGAGAAAACCAGAACAGAATCAGGTGATTCTGTCTTCATCAGGTGGATCAGTAGTTTAACTTTGCTTTTTTTACTCACGAAGTAAACCGCCTGCTTCACTTTCTCTGCAGTTGTTTGATCCGGGGTTACTGCCACTTTCTCCGGATGACTGCCCAGTAGTTTTTGTGAAAGCGCGACAATATCAGGCGGCATGGTTGCAGAGAAGAAAAGGGACTGTCTCCTGGCCGGCAGTTTAGCAATGATCTTACGAATATCATGGATGAACCCCATATCCAGCATGCGGTCAGCCTCATCGAGGACAGAATATTCAACATCCTTTAAAGATATGAAACCCTGACCCATGAGATCCAGCAACCGTCCAGGGGTGGCGACTAAAACATCGACCCCTTTGCGAAGCGCATCCGTTTGTTTGCCTTGTTTCACCCCACCGAAAATGACCGTATTTTTTACACCGGTATATTTACCATAAACAGTGAAACTTTCTCCAATCTGGATGGCCAGTTCTCTGGTAGGAGTGACCACAAGTGTTCTAATTTTACGCAGTCTATTGGTCCGTTTTTGTTCCTGATACAATAATTGAAGAATGGGAATAGCAAAGGCTGCAGTCTTACCTGTGCCCGTTTGGGCGCTACCCAGCAAGTCTTTTCCCTGCAATAAAATGGGGATGGATTGTTCCTGTATCGGAGTTGGGTGGGTA
>JAYEKW010000091.1 GCA_034716895.1 Candidatus Neomarinimicrobiota bacterium | reverse complement strand
AGGTGAGCATCCTGACAGTACTGGTGAAAGGAACCTCTGCTGTACTGATAGCCTGAAAGATAAATGCCGGAACAAAAATATAATAGGCAGCCCGAGTCAGGGTTCTGGCTTGCAGTTCCAATCTCTGTCCAAGCATAGTCCCAAGCAGAACAATACCGAAAACCGGTAGAATAACATTGAAAAAAACAAAAAATAGTTCGGTCATGGAATACCCATTAACACAGAAAAATTTCCTAAAACCCTGCGAACAGTTTATGCAAAATAAAATATGAGGGCTATACAAAAAAAGGCTCCCGACAAGTTAATGTCAGGAGCCTTTTTAGCTCAGCTGTAATGAATCAGCTTTATTCGTCTTCACCAAACTGCATTGCTGCCAGTTTTTTATGCATGTCATAACGATCAGCCGTAATCTTGTCGGCTTCACCCATCAACGTTTCAGCCGCTTCGGGGTTGATCTTCTTCAGAACCTTGTAGCGGTTCTGCTTAAGAGCATAATCTGAAAAAGAGATGGTTGGATCCTTGCTCTCCAATTGCAGCGGATTTTTGCCTTCTGCAGCACGGCGTGGATCGTAGCGGTACAGCGGCCAGTGACCGGAAGCGACAGCCTGTTTACACCCATCAACAGCACTTGCCATATCGATACCGTGGGCAATACAGTGAGTGTAAGCAATGATCAGTGATGGACCATCATAGGCATCAGCCTCAATGAATGCCTTGACCGCTTGAGCCGGATTTGCCAGAGAAACCTTGGCAACATAGATATTGCCGTAGGACATGGCGATCATCCCCAGATCCTTTTTCGGTTGAGTTTTACCACCGGCAGCAAACTGGGCAACAGCTCCCATCGGCGTTGCCTTGGAGGCCTGACCACCAGTATTGGAGTACACCTCGGTATCCATAACCAAAACATTGATATTCTCACCGGAAGCGAGAACATGATCCAGACCACCGTAGCCAATGTCATAAGCCCAACCGTCACCACCATGAGCCCAGACCGATTTTTTAACCAGATAATTAATATTGACCAAAATCGGCTTGGCTGTTTCGTCTGAGCATTTTTCCTCAATTGCCTTCAGTTGGGCAACTCGTGCCCGCTGTTCTTCAATGGCATCCTGACTATCCTGTGCGGCATCCAGAATCTGCCGTTTCAAATCTGCGGTTCCCTTACAGGCAGCACAATCACAAGCGATATTTTTTTCCAGCAGCTCTCTGACATAGTCAGCCATTTTATCAACCGCCAGACGCATGCCGAAACCAAACTCGGCAGTATCTTCAAACAAGGAGTTACTCCATGCTGGCCCCAGACCATCTTTCCGTGTTGTCCATGGAGTGGTTGGTAAGTTACCGCCATAGATTGATGAACACCCGGTCGCATTAGCAACCAGCATCCGGTCACCAAACAACTGGGAACAGAGTTTGACAAATGGGGTCTCACCACAACCAGCACAGGCTCCAGAGAATTCAAACATCGGCGGTAACAGCTGACTCCCTTTGAGAGTTGCCCGGTTGAACAGTGCCGGATCGGTATCGGGCAGATTGAGGAAAAACTCGAAGTTTTTAGACTCAGCTTCACGTAACGGTGGCTGGGAAGCCATGTTAATGGCCTTGCGACCTTCCTCTGTCTTGCTATTGACCGGACAATTGTGCACACAGGCACCACAACCGGTACAATCTTCTGTGGCAACCTGCAGGGTGTAAAGCTTACCTTCCATCCCTTTACCTTTTACTGCACAAGATTTGAAGGTTTCAGGAGCCCCTTCCAGCTCTTTTTCATCATAAATTTTCATCCGGATGGTGCCATGTGGGCAAACGAAAGAACAGATACCACACTGGATACAAATATCCTTGTCCCAAACCGGAGTTGTAATAGCAATATTGCGTTTTTCAACACAGGAAGTTCCAGTCGGAAAGGTTCCATCAACCGGCATAGCAGAGAGGGGTAGTTCATGACCAAACCCATCAATAATTGGACCGAGGGTTTTCTTGACCATATCAGAGTAACCATCCCACTGACCGATCTTCATCTCAATGGCACTATCAGCTGTCGCTGGAACAGTCACTTCAGCAATACTGATCAGGCCTTCATCAACCGCCTGCTTATTCATATTGACAACTTTTTCACCTGCTTTGCCATACGATTTGACCACAGCATCTTTAATCTCTTTGACTGCCTGATCGATTGGGATGATGCCGGAAATTTTAAAGAATGCGGTCTGCATAATGACATTGATACGTGGCCCGAGACCAATCTTCTCGCCAAGCGAGACGCCATCAATAACGTAGAATTTCAATTTTTTATCAACGATATGCTGTTGTACCAGCTTCGGCAGATGCCCCCAGGCTTCATCTTTATTATAAGGAGTATTAAGAAGGAATGTCGCCCCCTCTTTAGCACCATTCAGCATGTCATATTTGTCAAGGAAAGCAGGATTATGGCAAGCGATAAAATCAGCTTTGGAGATCAGATAGGTTTTCTTGATCTCTTCCTTACCAAAGCGCAAATGTGAGGTTGTCATGCTACCCGCTTTTTTCGAATCATAAACGAAGTAAGCCTGAACTTTATTGTCAGTACACTCACCGATAATCTTGATCGAGTTTTTATTGGCACCAACGGTACCATCGGAGCCCAGACCAAAGAACATGGCAGAGTAACCTTCAAACGGAACTTCGAAATCAGGATCAAACTCGAGGCTTTCCTGCAGGACATCATCTTCAAAGCCGATAATAAAATGGTTCTTTGGCTTGGCAGCAGCCAAGTTGTCAAGAACCCCTTTACACATTCCAGCATTAAATTCGAAGGAACCAAGACCATAACGTCCACCAACAATGATTGGATAACCTTCAAAGCTGGTCAAGTCTTCAACCATTCCCTCACCAATAGCGGTACGAACTGCCTGATAGAGGGGCTCACCAATAGAACCCGGCTCTTTGGTACGATCAAGAACAGCAATCTGCTTCACTGAAGCAGGAACTGCCTTACAGAATTGCTCAATCGGGAAAGGGAGGAACAGGCGAATCTTGATCAGGCCAACCTTTTCGCCCTGGCTGACCAGATAGTCAACGGTCTCTTCCATCGCATCACAGCCGGAGCCCATCATCACCACAACCCGCTCAGCATCCGGGGCCCCAACGTAATCGACCAGGTTGTACTGGCGACCGACCAACTTAGAGAATTTATCCATCTGTGCCTGAACCAGTTCAGGAAGATGGGTGTAGTAGGGGTTCACCGACTCACGACCCTGGAAGAAAACATCGGGGTTCTGAGCAGTACCACGTAGGACTGGAGCATCGGGAGAAAGAGCCCGCTGCCGATGAGCCGTCACCAGATCCTCATCAATCATCTGGCGCATATCGTCCAGAGATAGTTCTTCAATTTTCTGAACTTCTGATGAAGTACGGAAACCATCAAAGAAATGGAGAAAAGGAACCCGTGACTCCAGCGTGGCAGCTTGAGAAATCAGGGCAAAGTCCATAACTTCCTGAGGATTATTGGAACAAAGTTGTGCCCAACCGGTGGATC